>NZ_CP100416.1:3199961-3380847 GCF_026017845.1 Amycolatopsis mediterranei | reverse complement strand
GGTCCGCGGGATGGCCGGCCCGGCATCCACCGGCAGTACAACGGCCCCGACCAGGGCTTCAACGGCCGCGGGCCGGGGGGGGGGGGGCCCCGCCCCCCGGCCCCACCCCCCCGCGTCCCGACCTCCGGAGACTCCTTTGCAGACCAGACCCCTCGGCCGGACCGGCATCCAGGTCAGCACGTTCACCCTGGGCACGATGATGTTCGGGCCGTACGGCAACCCCGATCCCGACGCGTGCGTCCGCATCGTCCACCGCGCGCTCGACCACGGCATCACCACCATCGACACCGCCGACGTCTACGGCGGCGACGGCGAAAGCGAGCGGATCGTCGGGAAGGCCCTGCGCGGCCGTCGCGACGACGTCGTCCTCGCCACCAAGGGCAACGGCCCGATGGGCGCCGGCCCGAACGAGCGGGGCAACTCGCGGCGCTGGATCATCTCCGCCGTCGAAGGCTCCCTGCGCCGCCTCGGCGTCGACCACCTCGACCTCTACCAGCTCCACCACTCCGAACCCGGCACCGACATCGAGGAGCCACTGAGCGCCCTGACCGACCTGCTGCGTGCGGGCAAGGTCCGGGCCATCGGGCACTCCAACCTCCCGGCCTCCGACATCATCGAAGCGCAGTGGGTGGCGCAGCGACGTGGCCTGGCGCGGTTCCGCACCGAACAGCTGCACTACTCGCTCCTCGACCGCGGCGTGGAACGCGAGATCCTGCCGGTGTGCCGGCGCCACGGCCTCGGAGTGCTGGTGTGGAGCCCGTTGTCGATGGGACTGCTCACCGGCCGGCACCGCAAGAACGGCGGCGAACCGGCCTCGGCCGGCCGCCTGCACTGGGTGCCGCGGCACCTGACCGACGAACGCAAGCTCGACGCCGTCGAAGCCCTCCTCCCCCTGGCCGGCCAGGCGGGGATTCCCTTGCGGCACCTCGCCTTGGCGTTCGTCACCGCCCATCCCGCGGTCGCCTCGGCGATCATCGGCCCCCGCACCGAAGAGCAATTGGCCGACCTGCTAGCCGGCGCGGACACGGCCCTCGGCGACGACCTGCTCGACCGGATCGACACGATCGTCCCGCCCGGCACCGGCCTCGGGCCGATCGACGTGGCCTACGAGCCACCGCACCTCGCCCAGCCCCACCTGCGCCGGCGTCGCGGACCTACCGCGGCCGGAACGTCTTCCGGTACGCGCTCGGGCTGACCCGCACGGTCTGGGCGAACTGGACGCGGAAGTTGCTCGGCGACGGGAACCCGACCTGGCCGGCGATGCGGTCGATCGTGTGGTCGGTGAGCTCCAGCAGCTCCTGGGCGTGCCGGATGCGCACCCCGGTCAGCCACTGGATCGGGCTCTGCCCGGTCTCGGCGTGGAAGTGCCGGGTCAGCGTGCGGGTGCTCATGCCCGCGGCGTCGGCGATGTCGGCCAGGGTGAGCGGGCGGTGGGCGTTCTCCTCGATCCACACGAGCGCCTTCTCCAGCGTCGCGGTCTGGTACGTCGGGCGGTTGCGGAGGATGTACTGGCCCTGGCCGCCGGTGCGCTGCAACGGCGCGACGGCGAGCCGCGCGGCGTCGGCGGCGACCGCGGCGCCGTAGTCGCGCTCCACGATGTGCAGGCACATGTCCAGCCCCGCCGACGCGCCCGCGGAGGTCAGGATCTGCCCGTTGTCGACGTACAGCGCGTCCGGCTCGACCCGCACGGCCGGGTACCGGCGGGCCAGCTCGTCGGTGGCGAGCCAGTGCGTGGTCGCCCGCAGCCCGTCGAGCAGGCCGGCCTCGGCGAGGGTGAACGCCCCGACGCAGATCGAGGCGATTCGCGTTCCCCGCGCCACCGCGGCCCGCAGGAACTCGGCCACGCCCGCCGGGGTCGGCCGGTGCGGGTCGTTCCGCCCGGGGACGACGACGAGATCGGCTTGGGCGACCTCGTCGAGCCCCACCTCGACGCTGAGCCGCACCGGCCCGGCGTCGACCACCGGCTCCGGCCCGGCGACGACGACCCGGTACCCGCCGCGGCCGTCCGGCAGCCGGACCCGGCCGAGCAGCTCGATCGGGGTGGCCAGATCGAAGGCGATCGCATCGTCCAGGGCCAGCACCGCCACCGTGTACATGCCCTAAAAACTACGCCGCCCGCTCCGGTGGCCGAATACCGGCGTCCGGTATCAATGTGGTCAACCCAGGCTCACGTCCATCGAGCGGGCCGGGATGGCGTCCAGCGCGGCCAGCGTCTCGTCGTCGAGCTCGATGTCCGCGACGGCGAGGTTGGCTTCGAGGTGCGCCGCGCTCGCGGTGCCGGGGATGAGGTGGACGTTCGGGGCGCGGTGCAGCAGCCAGGCCAGGCCGATTTGCGCCGGGGTGTGACCGAGGGCCTGCGCGGCGGCCCGGACCGCGGGCTCGTCGGTCACCTTCGGCAGCCCGGGGAAATCGCCGCCCAGCGGGAAGAACGGCACCCAGGCGATGCCCTCCGCGAGGCACAGCTCGAGCAGGTCTTCGTCGTCGCGGCCGACGAGGCTGTAGGCGTTCTGCACGCAGGCGATCCCCGCCGGGAGCGCCCGGCGCAGGACGTCGAGGGTGACGGCGCTGAGGCCGATCGCGCCGATCTTGCCCTCGTCGCGCAGGGCGGTCAGCACCGCGAGCTGGTCGTCGAGGCCGACGAGCTGCGCACCCTCGGCGAGCACCCCGGGCCGCCGGTCCGCGCGGCGCAGGTTGACCAGCGGGATCCGGTCGAGCCCGAGCGCCCGGAGGTTGTCCTCGACGCTCGCGCGCAGCTCTTCGGGCCGCTGCGCCAGGCGGAGCGGGATCGGGCCGCCGGGGTCGGGGTCGGCGCCGACCTTGGTGGCGATCAGGAGGTCTTCGGCGGATCGGAGGACGTCGCGGATGACTCCGTTGACGAAGCCGTTGCCGTAGAACTGGGCGGTGTCGACGTGGTCGACGCCGAGCTCGACCGCGCGGCGCAGGAGGGCGACGGCCGCGGCGCGGTCGCCGTGCAGGCGCTCGAGCTGCATCGCGCCGTAGCCGACGCGGGAGACGGTGCGGCCGGCGAGCGCGCCTCGTGCGGTGGAAGACATGGGGATCCCCGTCCTCGTGCGATGATGGTGAAGCGGAGGAGCCTCCGCTCAAGCCGACCGTAGCACAACCGGAGGTGCCTCCGCTTTGTCTTCGCCCGAACCCGCCCGGCCGGTGCGCTCGGACGCGCGCCGCAACCGGGACAAGCTCGTCGCGGTGGCGCGCGCCGCGTTCGCGGCCGCCGACGGCACCGTCGCGCTCGAAGCCGTCGCCCGCGAGGCCGGCGTCGGGATCGGCACGCTCTACCGGCATTTCCCGACCCGTGAGGCGCTCGTCGAAGCCGTCTACGCGGCGGAACTCGACGACGTCACCGGCAGCGCCCCGGTCCTGCTCGCCGAACTCGCGCCGGAGAAAGCCCTCCGGGCCTGGATGAACCGCTATGCGGCGTTCGTGGCGACCAAGCGCGGCATGGCGGACATCCTCCGCGCGAGCGTGGCGTCGGGCCGCATCGCGACACCGGCGACGAGGCAGCGCATCACCGCCGCGATCGGGGCGATCCTCGACGCGGGCGCGAAGGCGGGCACGCTGCGCGCCGGCGTCGACCCGGAGGACGTGACCCTGCTCCTGCTGGGCACGTTCCTGTCCACGGCGGACGAGCGCGACCCCGAACGGACCGGCCGGATGCTCGACCTGATCGTCGACGCACTGCGCGTGAGCCGTCAGTGTCGCACGCCTGAGGTTCGTTGACAGTCTCCTGGCGGCGGCTGGTCCGATGCAGTGAATGACTCATTCCTGGCGTCGGACGCCAGGAATGAGTCATTCACTGCATCGCCGCGGCCGGAAATCCGTCCCCCGGGGGCGAGCAGGGCGCCCCACCTCAGTGGAGCGAAGCCGCCCTGAACTCTCAGGACGCGGAAACGGAATAGCTGTTGGAGGTGAAGTTCAACCCACCCGAAGACGACGTGATTTCGAAGCCGAACTGCACTTCGCCGAGGGTCACGTCCCCGAACCAGCCGCGGGCCTTGATCCAGTTCAGCACCGCGAGGACGTCGACGGTGCCGGCGTCGGTGTTCGACGTGCGCAGGAACGAGAACACCGCGTTCGAGCCGTTCGATCCCTTGTAGACGTCCCAGGTGTGGCCGCCGACGCTGACCGTCGTCTGCTTGCTGCCCAGCGGGCCGACCGCGCCCTGCTTGTTGACCCACAACATGATTTCGTAGGCGTTGTTGTTCGCCCAGATGTCATAGGCGGTCTCGTACGCGCCACTGCCCGGGCGGCTCACGTTGAAGCTGCTGGAAACCTGCCGCAACGAGCTGAGCGTCCGGCCGACGTTCTTCGCCGAATGCGGGTACGACTTGATCCCACCGGTGTTCGGGTGGTTCGCCCACACCCCCCAGTTGCTGTAGGAATTCGCCCAGATCGTCTGGGGACCGGCACCACTGCCCCAGACGTCGTTGCGGACGGTGTACCCGCCGTTGGACCAGGTCGCCCACTTGTCCGAAGACGACCAGGTGGCCGCTTCGGCCACTCCGGCGGTGGTCGCCACCACGGCGGCCGCGGTGAGCGAAACGAGCAGGGAACGCACGACGTTGTGCATGGGAATCGTCCTTACCGGTGATCGAACGGGAGGCCGTCCTGACTATTACAGGCCACTTGTCCACCGGTCAAGATTCTGTCCGTGATTTGCCGACATGCCACCCACTCGAACAATGACATCGATGATTTCAATACCTACGCCCGTCGATTTGGTCGAATAAACCGGCGCATTACCCGCCCTGCGCGATCCGGCGTTCGGCGTCGCCGGCGAGCACGAGGTAGGCGGCGGCCGTCCACGTGTAGGCACGGTCGCGCAGGCCGTCCCCGGTCAGCGCGTCGAAGTTCTCGGCGAACCCGGACTTCTCGCACACCGCACGGAACCGGGCGCTGACGCGGTCGGCGAACTCGGCCGCGCCGGCGCGGCGGAGGCCGTCTTCGATCAGCACGGTGACGGGCGCCCACACCGGACCGCGCCAGTAGCCGTCCGGCTCGTAGAACGCCGACGCCGGCCGCTCGGTCGCCAGGCCGACGCCGGTGAGGTGCGTCTCCAGCCCGGCCACGACCTTGTCCCGGACGTCCGGCGGCAGGTGCTCGCCGAGCACGATCGGCATCAGCTCCAGCAGGCTCGCCCCGGAGTGCACCGCTCCGGTGGCAGCCGTGCGGCTGACGAACTTCGTGCCGTCCCACAGCTCGCCGAGCAGCGCCGCCAGCATGCTTTCCGCTTCGGCGTCCCACCGCGCGGCCGCGGCGGGATCCCCCTCCCCGGCGGCGAGCAGGGCCAGTTCCTTCAGCTGCAGCACCAGGAACGCGGCGAGGTCCGGGGTCTGCACGAGCCGCTGCTCGGCGAACGGCGTCGCGTTGTCCCAGCCGCTGTCGTTGCCGTGCTCGTAGTGGGCGAGCGGCCCGCCCGGCACGCGGCGGTGTTCGAGCCAGAAGGTCGTCCACGCCGCCAGCTGCCGGTAGGCGAGCCCGGTTTCGGGCAGGCCACCGGGAAGGCGGCCGCGCAGGCGGCTCAGCGCCCAGCCGTGGATGGGCGGTTTGACGAAGTTGCGCAGCACCTCGGCGTGGGTGATCGAGTCGGGCAGCGCGCCCCGGTCGTCCTGGTGGTCGAAGACGACCTGGACCTGGTCCCAGGCCAGCTCCGGCCGGCCGCCGGCCAGCGCGAGCGCGTTGAAGCAGTGGTCCCAGCTCCACACCTTGTCCATCCAGTGCTTCGACATCAGCACGGCCGGGCGGCCGACGAACCCGGCCGGGGCCACGATGGCCGACCAGAGCACGTAACAGGCGAGCTCGGCCGCCGGCGTGCGCTCACCGCGCCACGGCGCGACCGCGTCGGCGAAGGTGGTGAACCCGGCCTCGGCGGCGGCGACCACGCCGTCGAACGCCGGTGCCGGCGAGTACGGCTCGCGGGCGCCGGGGAGTTCCTCGATCGCCACCTCCCAGGTGTCGCCGCTGACGACGACCGCCCGCTCGGCCGTGCCGAGCGCTTCGGCGCCGATGTGCCGTACGTGTCCGGAAAGGACGGTGACGCGGTAGCGGTGCCCGGTTTCGTAGGAGGTGAACACGGCCGCGCCGTCGACCGGATCGGCGAAGAAGTAGGTGCCGGTGAACGGGGTCAGCGTGGGCTCCGCCGCGCGGATCCGCAAGCTCAGGCCGCGCCCGGCGATCCGGAGCGCGTCCGGCGCCGCGAACGCCGCCGTGATCCGCTCCTCGCCGGCCCCCCAGGTGAGCGCGGACGGCGTGGCGCCGGCCGGGACCGCCGCCCGCTCCCCGCCGCGTTCGGGGACCAGCGCCAGGACGGCGTGCATGCCGTGGCGGTGGGACACCAGGTGCAGGTCGTCGGCGTAGGTGGCCTGGGCCACCACCGGGGAGACGTCGAACCACGATCCCGGGTGGCTGAACGGAATTTCCCGCAGCGAGAATTCGCCCGTGGGCACAGGGTTCGTCCTTTCGGGAGAGGGGCTCAGTCCTTGACGGCGCCCGCGGTGACGCCGGCGGCGACGAACCGCTGCGCCAGCACGAGGAGCACGGCGGCCGGGACGGAGGCGACCACCGCCGTGGCCATGATGGAGTTCCACTCCTGGTTGTTGTTGCCGATGTAGCGGTAGATACCCAGGGTCAGCGGCCGCAGCGAACCGCCGCCGTCGAGCGTCGCCGCGAAGACGAAGTCCGACCAGGCCCACAGGAACGAAAACAGCCCGGCCGTGACGACCCCGTTGCGGCTCGCGGGCAGCACCACCGACCAGAACGCGCGCACCGCGCCCGCGCCGTCGATCGTGGCCGCCTGGACGAGCTCGTCCGGCACCGAAGCCATGAACGAGGTGAGGATCAGCACGGCGAACGGCACCGCGATCGTCGAATCGGCGAGGACCAGGCCCCAGGCGGTGTTGGTGATGCCCAGCGAGACATAAATGCCGTAGAAGCCCAGCGCCATGATGATGCCGGGGATCATCTGGGCGACGAGCAGCACGAACCCGAGCGCCCGGTGCCCGCGCGGGCGCAGCTTGGCCAGCGCGTACGCCGACGGCGCGGCCAGGGCCAGCGTCAGCGCGACGGTGCCGAGCGCGACGAGCAGGCTGGTGGCGAAGTACGGGAGCTGCTCGCGCAGGACCCGCTCGTAGCCTTCGAACGTCGGCGCGGCGGGGAACCAGTCGGGCGGCGACTTGCGCATCCGCCCGGCCGGGGTCAGCGACACGTTGACCATCCAGTAGACGGGGAACAGCATCACGGCGGTGAGGACCAGCCCCACCGCGGTGCGCCAGCGGCGGATCACGGCTCCTCCTGCCTGCGCTGCGCGCGGATGTAGAGCAGGCCCGCGACCAGGGCCAGCAGGATGAGCACGTTGCCCACGGCCGCGCTGGGCCCGAACCGCGGCAGCATGCTGCCGAACCCGAGCTGGTAGGACCAGGTGGCCAGGGTGGTCGACGACCCGCCGGGCCCGCCCTTGGTCATGATCCAGATGACGTCGAACACCTTGAGCGTGTAGACCAGCCCCAGCAGCAGGGTGATCGCCGAAACCGGGCGCAGCAGCGGGAAGGTGACGTGCCGGAACCGCTGCCACGCCCCGGCGCCGTCGAGCGACGCCGCCTCGTACACCTCGGCCGGGATGTTCTGCAGGCCGCTGTGCAGCACGACGAGGTTGAACGGCACGCCGATCCAGATGTTGGCGATGATCACCGAGACCAGCGACCACGACGGCGACGTCAGCCAGTCGATCCGGCCGGCGCCGAACCAGCCCAGCACGGAGTTGACCACCCCGGACTCGCTGTTGAGCAGCCACGCCCAGGTCGATCCCGAGACGATCAGCGGCAGCAGCCAGGGCACGAGGAACAGCGCGCGCAGTGTCGGACCCAGCCGGAAGTGGCGGGCGAAGAACACCGCCAGTGCCAAGCCGAAGCCGTACTGGAACAGCAGCGACGCGGCCGTGAAGACGAGCGTGTCGAGCAGGGCGGTGCGGAAGGTCGGATCGGCGAACACGGTTGCGTAGTTGTCGAACCAGACCAGCGGCGCCCCGCCGTGGACGAAGGTGCGGACCGTGTAGCTGCGCAGGCTGAGATCGACGTTCGTCACCAGCGGATAGCCGTAGCAGAGCACGAGGTAGGCGACGAGCGGGGCGAGGAACGCCCACGCGAGCAGCTGCGGCCGGCGGCGGCCCGTCCGCCCGGGCGCTCGCGCGGCCGGACGGACGGTCACCGGTTCACGGGTGTCCTGCACGAGCAGGCCTACTTCGCCGACGCGGCGGTCGCCTGCGCGGCCGCGAGCGCGGCGTCCGGGGCCTTCGCGCCGGTGAGCGCGGCCTGCACGGCACCCCAGAGCGGTTCGGAGATCCGCGGGTACCGGGTGCCGAGGTTGTCGCCGGTGCGGCCCTTCGCGACCTTGACCGCGTCGACCCACACCTTCAGCTCCGGCTGGGCGGCGACCTGCTTCTCCTGCACGGACGGCACGGCGGAGACGTAGGTCAGCGCGGTGTCGGAGTCGAGGACGTTGGCCGGGCTGGTCAGGCAGGACGCGATCTTGCCCGCGGTCTTCTCGGCGTCCGGGCTGCTCTGGACGGGCACGGTGACGAACTCGCCGCCGGTCGGCGCCGGGGCCGCTCCCCCGGCGCGCGCCGGGATCGGGAGGACGCCGTAGTCGAAGCCCGCCTTCTTCGCGTTCTGCAGCTGCCAGGTGCCGTTCTCGGCGAAGGCGTAGTCGCCCGTCGCGAACTCCTGCCAGCTGGTGGTCTGCGTGTTGCCGACCACCGAGTTCGGGGCGTACCCCTTGTCCAGCCACGACTTCCACTGCGCGAGCGCCGAGACCGCGCCGGCCGAAGCGAGGTCGGTCAGGTTCGCGCCCGAGCCCCAGAACCACGGCAGGAACTGGAAGCTGCCCTCTTCGGTGCCGATGGCGGAGAACGTGATGCCCTTCTTGCCCGCGGCGTGCACCTTGGCCAGCGCGGCCTCGAGCGAGGCCCAGTCGCGCACGGACGCCGGGTCGACACCCGCCCCGGTCAGCACGGCCTTGTTGTAGTAGAGGGCCAGCGTGTTCGCCCCGATCGGGACGCCGTACACCTGGCCCTTGACGTCGGCGGCGGCGAGCAGGTTCGGGGCGGCCTGCGCGGCGTCGAGCCCGGTGTCCGCATTGGACTTGAGCACCCCGCCCTCGGCCAGGGTGGACACGACCGGGTTGTCGACCACGAGGACGTTCGGCGCGGTGTTCTGCTGGGCGGCGAGCAGCACCTTGTTGGTGAGGTCGGTCGTGTCGAACGCCTGCCGCGCGATCTTGACCCCGGCGTCGGCGCCGCACTTGTCGACGACCTTCG
Organism: Amycolatopsis mediterranei; assembly: GCF_026017845.1. Taxonomy (NCBI): domain Bacteria; kingdom Bacillati; phylum Actinomycetota; class Actinomycetes; order Pseudonocardiales; family Pseudonocardiaceae; genus Amycolatopsis; species Amycolatopsis mediterranei. The sequence goes on along the minus strand of NZ_CP100416.1, from coordinate 3,371,519 downwards.
CCCAGGCGGAGCTCGCGTCGAATTGGGGATAGGGGTCCCAGACGGTGAACGCGCCGCCGGCGCCGGTGCCGCCCGTTCCCCCGCTGGGGGCCGTCCCGGAGGAGCAGGCGGCCAGTGTCGTCGCGGCGACGGCCACCGACAGCAACCGGATGATCGGGTGACGCTTCATGGAGGGTCCTTCCTGTCGGCACCAGCGACGACCTGGAGGCGGTCGGTCCATCATCGAACCGGTTCGACGATGGAGGCCGCGTCACCGTAAACCCCGCGAGCACTCCTGCGCAATACTGCGTGTACTACGATCGAACCGGTTCTGGAAAACGGTCAGGAGTCGCATGAACATCGGGGAGATCGCGCGCCGCGCCGGGGTTTCGCGCAGCACCGTGTCCTACGCCCTCAGCGGCAAGCGACCGGTCTCGGCGGCCACCGTGCAGCGCATCAACGACGTCATCGCCGAACTCGGCTACCGGCCCAACGCCAGCGCCCGCGCCCTGGCCGAAGGCCGCACACGCACGCTGGGCCTGGTCGTGCCGCCGGCCAGCCGCCGGTTGACCGACGTCCAGCTGGGGTTCGTCGGCAGCGTCGTCGACGCGGCCGCCGCCCACGACCTCGACGTCCTGCTCTCCCCCAGCGGCGGCGACCACGACCGGTCGTTCGAGCGCATCGTGACCGGGCGGCGGGTCGACGGCGTGATCCTGATGGAGATCCTCCTCGAAGACCCGCGGGTCGAGCGGCTGAGCCAGGCGAGCCTGCCGTTCGTGACGATCGGCCACGTCGAGCACCCCGGGGCGTCCTGGTGGGTCGACGTCGACTACGGCGCGCTGATCACGCGCTGCGTGCACCACCTGGCGGACCTCGGCCACGAAGAGGTGGTACTCATCAACCGTTCGGCCGAGCTCGTCGCGGCGGGCTACGGTCCCGCCCTGCGCTCGGCGACCGGGTTCCTCGACGCCACCGCGGCACGGGGGCTGACGGCGCGAACGGTGTGCTGCGCGGACGAAGCGGCCGCGGGCCTGGCCTGCTTCGAGCAGATCCGGACGCAGTGGCCTTCGGTGACGGCGGCGGTGACGATCAACGAAGCGGCCCTGCCGGGCGTCCAGCGCGCGCTGCACCGGGCGGGCCTGGAGGTCCCGCGCGACTTTTCGCTGACGGGGGTGATCGCCGAGCGCCTGGCCGAAGACTTCCACCCCCCGCTGACGGCGGCGGACGTGCCCGCGGTGGAACTGGGACGGCTGGCGGTGGACCTGCTGCTGGCCCAGATCGCGGACGCCGGCGCGGAACCCCGGCACGCGCTGCTGGAGCCACCGATCTCGCTGCGGTCGAGCACGGGCGCCCGGCGCCACGGCTGATCGCCGGCGCCTGCCGGTCGAACCGGTTCGACCGGCTCCGCCCCCCGGTTTCGAGCTGCCGCACGGCGGGAAGTTCGGAATCCGGAGGGGGAAGACCCGAGTAGCGGAGAGGCCTCGATGTCACCCCTCGACCACCTGATCGTCACCGTCATCGGCCGCCGCCGGGCCGAGGCCCAGGAGCCGGACCCCGCTCCGGCACCGGTCCGCGGCGGCACCGGCCGGACGCCCCCGCAGCCCACGCCCGGCCGTCGCCGCGCGGCCTCCGGTACGACGTAGCAGCGGCCGCGGTTTCAGCGGGCGAACACCTTCAGGTCGATCGAATCGCCGAGGATCCGGTCGCCTGCCGCATTGGGGTGGTAGCAGTCGGTGCGCCAGTCCGCGCGGATGACCGTCGGGTCGGCCGGGTCGCGCAGCACGGCGTCGAAGTCGAGCACCGCGTCGAACGTCCCGGACGTCCGGATCCAGGCGTCGACCGCGAGCCGCGCCTGTTCCTTCGCGCTGCCGGCCGCGTTGCACATCGGCAGGATCGTCGCGCCGACGATCCGGTGGCCCGCCGCGTGCACCCGCCCGGCGATGGTGCGCATGGCGTCGATGACCTGCGCGGCCGGGGCCGGGGGTGCGTTGTCGCCGCCGCCGAGGTCGTTCGTCCCCTCCAGGAGCAGGACGTACCGCACGCCGGGCAGCGAAAGCACGTCCCGGTCGAGCCGCACCGGCGCGGGCGGCCCGCAGCACTGGCCGGTGGGGTCGTACGGGTTCGGCTGGACGCTGACGGTGTTGCCGCTGATGCCCGCGTTGGCCACCGACAGCCGCCGCCACGGCGGGAGCGTCTCCATGCGCTCGGCGAGCACGTCGGTCCAGCGCGGACCGCCGCCGAAGGCGTTGTAGCCGTCGGTGATCGAGTCGCCGAGGGCGACGATCGTGCCGCGGGCGGGTGACACGGCGCTGATCGCGTCCGTCCACCACAGCACGCCGGGCGCGAAGGGGCCGTACGCACTCCCCGACTCGTCCGCTCCGGCGTCACCGGGCCCGGCCGAAGTGAACGACCCGGGCGTGTCCGTCGCCGGCGGCGGGAAGGTGTGGTCGTCGACCGGCGCACCCGGCGCGTAGACGCTCACCGCGACGTGGTCGCCGCGCCGGACCGGCAACGGCAGCGGGTCGGTCCACACGCTGGCGCCCGGCGGGATCGTCACGGTGTGCCGGAAGCCGAAGGTGGCCCGGTGGTTCGATCCCGGCGCGAGCGCGGGCGAATTCGTCGACGGCTGCCGCCCGGCCCACACCGACCGCACGGTCATCGCGGTGGCGCCGAAGGGGTTGCTCAGCCGCACCCGCAGCGCCGTCCCGGCGGCGGTCACGGTGAGCACGTTGCGGATGGTGACGTCGGGGGCGGTGCCGTGCACGCCTTCGAGCGAGGACTCGGTCAAGGTCACCCAACCCGGTGGGGCCCCGCCCGAGGGCGCGGCTTCCGCTGTCGCCGGAGCCAGCAGCGAAGCGGAAACGGCCAGGACCACAGCGGTTCGGCGGAAGCGCATCCGAAACGTCCTTTCCGGTGCTCAGGCGACGACCGGCCAGCCGGCCGCGTCGTAGGTCAAGCGGTTAATACCCAGCCGGGACGAGCAGAACGCCGCCGTTGCCGGCGAGGACCGCCTGGTGGCCCGGCCGGTGGATGCTGCCGTGGCCGGCCAGGATTTCGGTACCGCCGCCGGAGTTCATCGCCACGCCGTTGCGGTCGGCGTGGGGCCCGGTGAGGCTGGTGGACCGGCCGACCATAACCCGGTGTCCTGGCGCAGCCCGGTCGCCGGGTTCAGCCGGATCAGCTTGATCCCCGACCAGAACGACCCGAAGTCCAGCCACCACCGACCCTGGCGGCGATCGCCGCCGGTGTAGGCGGTGGTCCAGGGCGCGCCGCCGGGGAACGCCGAACCGGCGCCCGAGAAGGCGATGCGGTCGGTGGAGGTCTAAAAGACGCTCGAGCGGACGACATGCTGCCTCCAACCGGGTCATGCCCAGGACAACACTTTCCGCTGGAGCGCTCTCCACCGAGCGTAACGCAGCATTCCCGGTCCCGGCAAGACAATCGGGAAAGCGCTATCACGCGCCCGGCGGTCGGCCGGGCGCGTGATAGGGGTTCGGGTCAGGAAGCCCACGGTGAGCTGACGAGCCAGCTCACGTCGTCACTGTAGGCGTTGGCGTTGTCGAAGGTGTTCGGACCGCCGTCGGCGGCGATGTAGACGATGTTGTCGTAGTGGCGGACGTACCGGTCGGCGAAGTTGAGCGATCTGAGCGAGGCACCTTGGCCGTTGTGGCCGGCCTCCGGGCAGAAGGTCGCGTCCTGGGCGAACAGCGAGCTCCCGTCGTTGGCCTGCAGGTACAGCCGGTAGTTCTGGTGCCGCAGGTACTGCCCGGCCACGTTCTTCGACTCGAACGACACGCACGAGCCGCTGCCGAGCCCGGTCCGGACGGTCCAGGACGCGTTGCCCTTTTCGGTGGCCGAGCTGCCGCTGCCGATCACCGCGGTGTCCACAGTGGATCCCGTGTGGTGGATGTAGCGGTCGGTGCAGCAGGCGGTGGTGGCCCGCAGCGAGACGGACGTGCCCGGCGTCAGCCCGGTGCCTACGGAACTCGTGGCGTAGCCGGCCGCGGTGATGTTGGCCTGCACCGCGTTTTCGGTGGCTTCCGACGGGTAACCGGACGTCATCACGCCTTCGTAGAAGGTGCCGCGGGCGCCGACGCTGTTGTCGCCGCCGATGCCCAGGATGATGGCCCCTTCCTTCTTCATCGGGTTGTAGCCCGACACGTTCGGGCGCACGCCGTCGTAGAAGGTCGACACGCCGCCGGACTGGGCGTTGCCACCGCGGATGGCCCACCGGTTCTGGCCACCCTTGATGATCGCCGTCAGGAAGCGGTGGCTGATGCTCGGGTCGTTGGCGTTGTAGTGCTGGTTGACCCCGGAGAACAGGCCGTTCTCCAGATCGGCCATGATCCACGGGCCGTTGCCGGCGCCGTAGCCCCAGACCTTGATGTTGCCGAAGTAGATGGCCTCCATCGTGCCGTTGCCGTTGTCCCGGCTGTTGCGCTCGGCGTTGCCGTAGTCGAAGCAGCAACCGCCGTTGTAGTGCGTACCGTCGAAGATCGCGTACATGCCCTCCGGCTGATCACCGGTCGCGATACCGTTGGTGTTGTTGTTGCGGTAGCCGGTTCCCGGGGCCACGTAGACGCCGTAGGCCTTGTGGCCGCCCACGGTGATCGGTGCCGCGGTGGCGTTGGCGAGGTTGTCGTACCCGCCCGCGGCCGGACCCTGGAACCCACCCGGCGGCGCCTGCGTGAGGCGGTTGTTCCGGCCGGACTGGTCGTAGATGACGGTGATCAGGCAGGTGGTTCCGGCACAGAACGAATCCTGCGTCGCGGCGTTGGCGACGCCGCCCGCGGCCAAGGGGGCGATGTCGCGCGTGGCGCTGTCCGACGCGCGCCTGACCTGGTACAGCGGACCGGTGTAGGCGCCGTACAGTGCCCGGGTCGTGGAATGCGCGGCGACGCAGGGCGTGCCGCCTGCGGCGTAGATGTCGCACGGCCCCTGGGTGGCCGCCTGGGACGTACCGCCACCGGCGAGCAGGCCGGTGACGAGCGTGCCGGCGACGATCAGGGCCTGCGCGACGGGGTGCTTACGGACATATCTCGGCTGTCGTGCCATGAATGATCTCCCGCTGGAGTACGGAAATCGTCGAATCGACAGATGCGCGGGCCGGCGTCATTGCCAACCTCCTCCTCGATCACCGACACGCAGGAACGGCACAAGCGGAGCGATTGTGAGCGCTAACATAACGCTCGCGCCGATGGAGTGCAATGGCCGGTTTCTCGCCGCGGACGGAACCAGAGACCACCGGATCCGTTGGCGCTCTTGCCCTCCGCGCCGGTCGTCGCCGCAACTCGTGCCCGCCGGGCGGTGCGGTAAGAGTTCGGTAATCGCCGGGCGGACCGGATCACCGCTACCGTCAGCCGATGCTTCGCTCTCGATGGTCGCGCGCCGCGGGCTACGCCGCGCCCGGGCTCGTGCTGGCCGGATTCGGCTTGGCGCACCCGCTCGCACTGAGCCCGGCGAGTGCCCCGTGGTGGACCTCGCTGCACGTCGTCCTGCTGCCGGTGTTCCCCCTGCTCGCGGTGGCGCAGTGGCTGCTGCTCTCCTCCGCACCGGCGGCACTCCGCCGCCCGGGCCGGCTCGCGGCGTTCGGGTTCGCGGCCTTTTACGGCGGGCTCGACGCCGTGGCGGGCATCGCGGCCGGAACCGTGGTCCACGCCGAGCACGCGGTCACCCCGGTGACCGGAGCGGTGTTCGGCATCGGCGACAGTCTCGGCCACACCGGCGCACTGTGCTTTCTCGCGGCCAACGTCCTGATCGTCGCGGAGGTCGCGCGGGAAGCGGCGTGGCGGGCGGCACCGGGGGCCGCGCTGCTGCTGGCCGCAAGCGTTTCCTTCTACGACAGCCACATCTTCTGGCCGCGGGGCGTGCTGACGATGCTCGCGGTCGCGGCGGGGATGTTCCTGCTCGCCGCGGTCCGGGAACCGTTGCCCGCACGGACATCCGGCTTGCCGGACCGCTCTTAGGCCGGCGTCACGCGCCCGCCGCCTTGGCCGCGTCGTAGCGGGCCTGAGCCGCCATCACGTCGGGCACGCTCGCCTCGAGGACCTCGATCAGTCCCATCAGCCGCCGCGCGACCTCCTGCCCGGCGGGGGTCAGGCTGTACTCGACGTGCGGCGGGATCGTCGGACGCGCCTCCCGGTGCACGAAGCCGTCGCGCTCGAGGGCCTGCAGCGTCTGGGCGAGCATCTTCTCGCTGACCCCCTCCACCCGGCGGCGCAGGGCGTTGAACCGGAACACCCCGTCGTGGAGCGCGACGAGGGCCAGCGCGCCCCACCGGCCCGTGACGTGGTCCAGCACCGCCCGGGACGCACACGCGGCACTGAACACGTCGGCCACCAGCGCCTCGTGCTCGGCGTCGGTCACGCCGTCACCTTGTCGTCCATCCACACCTCGATACTACCCAAGAGTTAGCACGATGGATGTGACAGCACTAACAATGAGTTGGTACTTTCTAAAAGTTAGTACATGCTCCAGGAGACCAGGTACTTGAACCTTCAAGGAGTCCTCATGATCGTCGTCACCGGTGCCACCGGCCACCTCGGCCGCCTCGTCGTCGAAGGCCTGCTCGAGAAGGTGCCCGCCGACCAGGTCGTCGCCGCGGTCCGCACCCCGGAGAAGGCCGCCGACCTGGCCGAACGCGGCGTCGACGTCCGTCACGCGGACTACACCGACCCCGAAAGCCTGGTCACCGCGTTCAAGGACGCCGACAAGGTGCTGCTGGTCTCCAGCAGCGAGGTCGGCCAACGCGTCGCGCAGCACCAGGCGGTCATCGAAGCGGCGAAGCAGGCCGGTGTCCGCCACCTCGTCTACACCAGCGCATCCCGGGCGACGACGTCGAAGCTCGCGGTGGCCCCGGAGCACAAGGTGACCGAGGAACTCATCGAGGCCTCCGGCCTGACCGCCACGATCCTGCGCAACAACTGGTACAACGAGAACTACGCCGACACGATCAAGCAGGCTGCCCGGACCGGCAGCTTCGTGGGCAGTGCCGGTGACGGCCGCGTCGCCAGCGCCACCCGGGCCGACTACGCCGCCGCCGCGGTCGCGGTGCTGACCGGCGAGGGCCACGAGGGCAAGATCTACGAGCTCGCCGGCGACGTCACCTGGACGAACGCGGACCTCGCCGCCGAGATCGGCAAGGCCGCCGGCCGGGAGGTCACCTACACCGACCTGCCGGCCGACGAGCACGCCAAGGTCCTCACCCAGGCCGGCCTGCCGGAGCCGCTCGTCGGCTTCATCGTGGCGATCGACGGCGACATCAAGGACGGCTTGCTCGCCGAGACCACGACCGACCTGCGCACTCTGACCGGCCGCCCCAGCACGCCGATCGGCGTGACCGTGGCCGAGGTCGTCGGCACGCTCTGAACCACGCCGCGGTGGGGAGCCTCCTGGCGAGGCTCCCCACCGGCGTCACCCGGGCCGGCCGGGCTTCCGCTGCGAAACGCTGTTCTCCCGCAACGGCGGCTGCCACACCCGGGGTGCCGGGGACTCGCCGTCGTCGCCCGGCTGGTCGAGCGGGTCGGTCCCGTTCTGCCAGCGAGCCCAGTGAGCCGCGCACATCCTCCGCCAGAGGGCCGGCTCGTCGCACTGGTACCGCCGGCAGGCCGGCACCCGCTCCTGGTGATCGCTCACGTATCGCTCCACTCGCCATCGAACGTTCCGCGTTCAACTACCACAGCGGCGGTGGCGTTGTCGATCCTCACCGGGCCTCGGTGGCCGCGCCGGTGATCGCCGCGGCAAGCCCGATCAGGCGGTCCACGATCACCGCGGTTAACCCTCCGCTAACCGGGAAAGCCCCCGGGACCGCCGGCCCCTGCCGGTGCCACCCCGGACGACGGAGGGAATTCTCGTGTTCCGTCACACGAAGCTGCTGCAGTTCGAAGCCAAGCCCGAAAAGCCGGATGCCGTCTACGCCCACAAGCTCCAGGAGCTCATCGGCGGCGCGTTCGGTGAGATGACCGTGACGATGCAGTACCTGTTCCAGGGCTGGAACTGCCGCATCGAGGGCAAGTACAAAGACCTGATCATGGACACCGCCACCGAAGAAATCGGCCACGTCGAAATGCTCGCCACCATGGTCGCCCGGTTGCTGGAAGGCGCCCCCGCCACGGCCACCGCCGAAGCGGTCAAGGACCCGGTGATGGCCGCGATGATCGGCGGGATGGACGTCCAGCAGGCCATCGTCGCCGGTGGTGGGGCGTTGCCCGCCGACAGCAACGGCTACCCCTGGAACGGCCGGTACATCGTCGCCTCCGGCAACCTGCTCGCCGACTTCCGCGCCAACGCCGCCGCCGAAGCCCAGGGCCGGCTGCAGACCGCGCGGCTGTACAACATGACCGACGACCCCGGCGTCAAGGCCATGCTCAAGTTCAACCTCGCCCGCGACACCGTCCACCAGAAGCAGTGGCTGGCCGCCATCGAAGAACTCAAGGCCGACGGGCTGGAAGGCGACATCGTCCCGGACGCCCTGCTCGACGAAGAGGACCAGACCCACAACCACACCATCTGGCACCTCTCCGACGGTCCCGACGGCGCGAAGGGCGCCAGCTGGACGACCGACGCCGGCATCGAATACCTCATGGACCCCGAACCGCTCGGCGGCCCGGGCACCGCACCGAAGCCCGACCCGGCGCTCTTCGGCACGTACGCGCCCTTGCAGGACGCCAAGGGCACGGCCAAGGGCAAGGCCAAGTCAGTCAAGAACAAGCTGACCTGACCCCGGCGAACCGGCACGGGACCGCGGTGCGCACCGCGGTCCCGCGCCGGGTGGTGCGTCCGGGTGAGGAGGGCGACGTCACGGTGTCCGTGGCCGCCCGGCTGGGTATTCCTGCGGGAGATCACTCGCACCTGTGGAGGCCCAGTGCAGCCTTGGCCCGGTTCCCCCTACCCGCTCGGAGCCGATTACGACGGCGTCGGCACCAACTTCGCGCTCTTCTCCGAGGTCGCCGACCGCGTCGACCTGTGCCTGTTCGCCCCGGACGGAACCGAGACCCGGATCCGGCTGCCGGAGGTCGACGGCTTCGTCCACCACGGCTACCTGACCGGCGTCGGCCCGGGCCAGGAGTACGGCTTCCGGGTCCACGGGCCGCACGACCCCGGCCGCGGACTGCGGTGCAACCCCGCCAAGCTGCTGCTCGACCCGTACGCCAAGGCCGTCACCGGCCGGGTGGACTGGGACGAATCCGTGTTCGGCTACCGCTTCGGCCGGCCCGAAGAGCGCAACGACGACGACTCGGCGGCGCACACCGTCCGCGCGGTCGTCGTCAACCCGTACTTCGACTGGGCCAACGACCGGCCGCCGAACGTGCCGTACAACGAGAGCGTCATCTACGAGGCCCACGTCCGCGGGCTGACGAAGCTCCACCCGGACATCCCGGAGGAGCTGCGGGGGACGTACTCCGGGCTGGCGCACCCGGTGATGATCGAGTACCTCAAGACCCTCGGCGTCACGGCCGTCGAGCTGATGCCGGTCCACCAGTTCCTGCACGACCACGCCCTCACCGAGCGCGGCCTGGCCAACTACTGGGGCTACAACACGATCGCCTTCCTCGCGCCGCACAACGAGTACGCGGCCTCGATCATGCCCGCGACCCCGGGCAGCGAGGTCCACGAGTTCAAGGCGATGGTGCGGACGCTGCACGAGGCCGGCATCGAGGTCATCCTCGACGTCGTCTACAACCACACGGCCGAGGGCAACCACCTCGGGCCGACGCTGTCCATGCGCGGCATCGACAACCAGGCCTACTACCGGCTGGTCGAAAACGACCCGCAGTACTACATGGACTACACCGGCACCGGGAACTCGCTCAACGTGCGCCAGCCGCACACCCTGCAGCTGATCATGGACTCGCTGCGGTACTGGGTGACGGAAATGCACGTCGACGGCTTCCGGTTCGACCTCGCCGCCACCCTCGCCCGCGAGTTCTACGACGTCGACCGGCTCTCGACGTTCTTCGACCTCGTCCAGCAGGACCCGATCGTCAGCCAGGTGAAGCTGATCGCCGAGCCGTGGGACGTCGGCCCCGGTGGCTACCAGGTCGGCAACTTCCCGCCGCTGTGGACCGAGTGGAACGGCGCCTACCGGGACACCGTCCGCGACTTCTGGCGCGGCGAGCCGGCGACGCTGGGCGAGTTCGCCTCCCGGATCACCGGCTCGTCGGACCTCTACCAGAGCGACGGCCGCCGCCCGTTCGCGTCGATCAACTTCGTCACCGCACATGACGGCTTCACCCTGAACGACCTGGTGTCCTACAACGAAAAGCACAACGAGGCCAACGGCGAGGACGGCCGCGACGGCGCCGACGACAACCGGTCGTGGAACTGCGGCGCGGAAGGCCCGACCGAGGACGAGAAGATCCTCGACCTGCGCGCCCGCCAGCGCCGGAACCTGATCGCCACCCTGCTGCTGTCGCAGGGCGTGCCGATGATCCTGCACGGCGACGAACTCGGCCGCACCCAGCAGGGCAACAACAACGCCTACTGCCAGGACAACGAGCTGTCCTGGGTGGACTGGTCACAGCTGGAGCACAACCGGGAGCTGTTCGAGTTCACCTCTGCGGTGGTGGACCTGCGCCACCAGCACCCGGTGTTCCGCCGCCGCCGCTTCTTCGCCGGCCGCCCGATCCGCCGCGGCGACGAGCTGCGCGACATCGCCTGGTTCACCCCGGCGGGCGACGAGATGACCGACCAGGACTGGGAGGCGGGCTTCGGGCGCAGCATCATGGTCTTCCTCAACGGAACGGCGATCCCCGACCTCGACGCCCGCGGAGAGCGCGTGGTCGACGACTCGTTCCTGCTCTGCTTCAACGCCCACGACGACGACATCACGATGACGGTCCCGGACGGCGAGTACGGCGACGAGTGGGCGATCGTGCTCGACTCGGCCACCGGCGAGGTGTTCCACCGGTCCGTGGGCGGCGTCCTGGTCGGCGGCGTGGCGGGCGACCAGCTCGCGACCCCGCGCACCATCCCGGGCCACGGCGAGCTGGTCGTCGGCGGCCGCTCGCTGACCGTGCTGCTGCGCACCAAGGAACACTACGGGTAACCCTCGGCACGCAGAGTAGCCGGATCGCGGCAGGCGATCCGGCTACGGCCGTGTGCGTCGGAAAGAAGTCGCCCCGCCCACGTGTATCCCCGCCCGGACCGGGGTACGCGCGAGAACCAGCGATCTCCGGCGGCGGCAGGTGGGAGTCCGATGACCGACACGGTGACGCGCCCGGCTCCGATCCCCCACCGGCCGGTGTGGCGGGGCGCCAAGGGCGCGACGATCCTCAAGACGATCCGCACCACCGACCACAAGACGATCGGCGTGCTCTACCTGACGACGTCGTTCGGGTTCTTCCTGATCGGCGGCCTGACCGCGCTGCTCATGCGCGGCGAGCTGGCCCGGCCCGGCCTGCAGTTCCTCTCCCCCGAGCAGTACAACCAGCTCTTCACCATGCACGGCACGATCATGCTGCTGCTCTACGCCACGCCGAACCTGTTCGGGTTCGCCAACTTCGTCCTGCCGCTGCAGATCGGCTCGCCGGACGTGGCGTTCCCGCGGCTCAACGCGTTCTCCTACTGGCTGTACCTGTTCGGCGGCACGATCGTCCTCTCCGCCTACGCCACGCCCGGCGGCCCGCCCGACTTCGGCTGGACCGCCTACACACCGCTGTCCGACGCCATCCACTCCCCCGGCGTCGGCGGCGACCTGTGGATCACCGGGCTGATCGTCACCGGTCTCGGCACCATCCTCGGCGCGGTCAACATGATCACGACCGTGGTGTGCCTGCGCTGCCCCGGGATGCTCATGTGGCGCATGCCGATCTTCACCTGGAACATCCTGTTCACCTCGATCCTCATCCTGCTCGCCTTCCCGATCCTCACCGCGGCGCTGTTCGCGCTCCTGGCCGACCGGCACCTCGGCGCGCACGTCTTCGACCCGGAGAACGGCGGCGCGATCCTGTGGCAGCACCTGTTCTGGTTCTTCGGCCACCCCGAGGTCTACGTGGTCGCGTTGCCCTACTTCGGGATCGTCACCGAGATCATCCCGGTGTTCAGCCGGAAACCGCTGTTCGGCTACAAGCTCATGGTGTTCGCGACGATCGGGATCACCGGGCTGTCGGCGGTCGTGTGGGCGCACCACATGTTCGCCACCGGCGCCGTCCTGCTCCCGTTCTTCTCGATCATGACGTTCTTCATCGCGGTGCCGACCGGGATCAAGTTCTTCAACTGGATCGGCACGATGTGGAAGGGGCAGCTGACGTTCGAGTCGCCGATGCTGTGGTCGGCCGGTTTCCTCGTCACCTTCCTGCTCGGCGGCCTGACCGGGGTCATCCTCGCGTCGCCGCCGCTGGACTTCCACATCCACGACAGCTACTTCGTCGTCGCGCACTTCCACTACGTGCTCTTCGGCACCATCGTCTTCGCGACCTTCGCCGGCATCTACTTCTGGTTCCCCAAAATCACCGGCCGGATGCTCGACGAACGCCTCGCGAAATGGCACTTCTGGACGACGTTCATCGGCTTCCACACCACGTTCCTCATCCAGCACTGGCTCGGCGACGCGGGCATGCCGCGCCGCTACGCCGACTACCTCTCGAGCGACGGCTTCACCTGGATGCACATGGTGTCCACCATCGGGGCGTTCCTGCTGGGCCTGTCGGTGCTGCCGTTCATCTGGAACGTCTTCAAGAGCTACCGCTACGGGGAACCGATCGCGGTCGACGACCCGTGGGGCTACGGCAATTCGCTCGAATGGGCGACGACCAGCCCGCCGCCCCGGCACAACTTCCTCGAACTACCCCGCATCCGGTCCGAGCGCCCGGCGTTCGAGCTGCACTACCCGCACATGGTCGAGCGGATGCGCGCGGAAGGTCACGTGACCCGCGGCCACCCCGGCGAGAAGGCGTCGGCGGCGGAAGCGGTGGCCGCTGCCACCCAGCCCGGCGAGCAGGGCGAAAGCGACGACCCCCGCGGCCGCTGACCCTGGGCCGCCGGCCGGCCCTGAGCACCGGAAAGCCGCCGGGCCCGAGGGGATCCGGCGGCTTTCCGGCCCGTCCGTGCTGTAAGTGCTGTCCGGGCTGTCCGGGGCTCAGAGGATCGGCGCGCCACCCGTCACCGCGACGCGGGCTCCGGACACGTAGCTGCCGTCGTCGGAGGCCAGCAGCACGTACACCGGCGCCAGCTCGGCCGGCTGGCCGGCGCGGCCCAGCGGCACCTGCTCACCGAAGGATTTCACCTGCTCCTCCGGCATGGTGGACGGGATCAGCGGCGTCCAGATCGGTCCCGGCGCGACGCTGTTGGCCCGGATGCCCCGCGGCCCCAGCAGCTGCGCCAGCGCCGCGGTCATGTTCGCGATGCCCGCCTTCGTCACGTCGTAGGGCAGCAGCTGCGGGGTCGGGTTGTCGGAGTTGACCGAGGAACTGCCGATGATCGACGCCCCCGGCTTCATGTGCGGCACCGCCGCCTTGGCGAGGTGGAAGAACGCGCTCAGGTTGATGGCGAGGGTGCGGTCCCACTCCTCGTCCGGGATCTCTTCCAGGGTTTCGTGGCTCATCTGGAAGGCGGCGTTGTTCACCAGGACGTCGAGCCGGCCGAACTCCTCCACCGCGCGGGCGACGAGGGCGCGGCAGTGCGCCGGGTCGGCGACGTCGCCGGGCACGACGACGGCCTTGCGCCCGGCTTCTTCCACCCAGCGCCGGGTCTCTTCCGCGTCTTCGTGTTCGTCGAGGTAGGAGATCAGCACGTCGGCACCTTCGCGCGCGTACGCGATCGCGACCGCGCGGCCGATGCCGCTGTCCGCGCCGGTGATGAGCGCCGCCTTGCCGGTCAGCTTGCCGGAGCCGCGGTAGGTGTGTTCGCCGTGGTCGGGCCGCGGCGTCATCGCGGCGGTCGTCCCGGGCGGGGTCTGCTGCTGAGCGGGCTGCTCGGACACGGTGGCTCCTCGGATACGGGGATTGATCTCCCCTTCCGTGTTCCCGGCATCGGGCGAATCATTCTGTCATCTTGATGATGACTTCAGGCTTGTCATCGTTTGGATGACATGCTAGAACGGTAGTGCGTGTTGACACTCACCGTCGAAGCCCAGAAGGAGGACACCGATGTTGATGCGCACCGACCCGTTCCGTGAGCTGGACCGCCTCACCCAGCAGGTCCTCGGCACCGCCGGAACCTGGTCGAAGCCGGCCGCGATGCCGATGGACGCCTACCGCGCCGGCGACGAGTTCGTGGTCTGCTTCGACCTGCCCGGCGTCGCCCCGGACGCCATCGACCTCGACATCGAGCGCAACGTGCTGACGGTCAAGGCCGAGCGCCGCCCGCTCCCCGGCGGGGACGACGTCGAGATGCACGTCTCCGAACGGCCGCTGGGCGTCTTCTCGCGCCAGCTGTTCCTCGGCGAGAGCCTCGACACCGACCGCATCGCGGCCGACTACGAAGCGGGCGTGCTGACGCTGCGCATTCCGGTCGCCGAGAAGGCCAAGCCGCGGCGCATCGAAATCAGCGGCAACCGGTCCGACCGCCGGGAAATCCAGGCCTGACGGGCGCAAGATGAACGACAAGGCGCGCGCCGCGGCGGAGCGGATCTTCGCCGCGGCCGCGGAACTCGGCACCACCCGCCAGGAGGCGATCCTCGTGACCCGGGCGGTCCACGCGGTCAAGAAGGGCCGCCCGACCGAGGTCGCCCTCACCGACACCCCGCAGCACCGGCGGCGCAAGCTGGCCCACGTCGCCGGCTGCGAGCTGTGGGACCCGGCCCTCGACGCGGACGAAGTGCTCGCCGCCGTCACCAGCGCCGGCCGGGCAGTCCCCCGCGCGCGGCAGCCCTCGGCGGCCGCCTGATCCCGGTCCGGCGCTACCGGTCCGCGTCGGTGCGCCGCACGGTCACCGCCGGTCCGTTCCCGGTGCCGGACAACGGCGTCGAGCCGAACCAGTCGAGGCACACCACCATCGCGTCGTCCTCGGCCTGGCTGCCGTGGCGGCGGGTGGAGAGCTCCCGCAGCACCGCGCCCGGCACGTGCGCCGCCGGCAGCTCCGCCGTCGCCGCCACCGCCTCGGCGAGCTCCCGGTCCCCGTAGCGCTCACCGTGCGGGCCGAGGGCGTTGTAGACGCCGTCGCTGACGAAGACGAACCGGTCGCCGTCGGCGGCCTGGAAGCCTTCGAGCGTGTAGATCGTGCCGTCGAACGTGCCGAGCGGGAGCTGTTCGTCGAAGAGGATCCGCTCGGCCTTCCCGTCCCGCAGCCGCCAGAGCCGCGGCGAGCCGGCGTCGACCACGGTCACCGCACCGGTGGCGAGCTCGAACTCCAGCAGCAGCGCGGCCACGTGCTCGGCGCCGCGGTAGTGCGCGTAGAGCGCCTGGTCGGCGAGTTCGGCCTGGGCGTCGAGCGGGATCCCGGCGCGCCGGGCGTTGCGCAGCGCGTTCACCGCGAGGTTCGTCAGCAGCGCCGCTTCGCTGCCTTCCCCCATGCCGTTGATCAGCGTGACCGCGAGCTTCCGGGCGGACGCCGACCAGTCGAAGCAGTCCCCGTAGATGGCGTAGGCGGGCTCCAGCTGGCCGCCGAGCGCGAATTCGGGGCGGGTGCAGGCCCGCCCGGGCAGCAGCTGCCACTGCATTTCCGCGGCCAGCGTCAGCCGCGAAGACCGCCGCGCCTGGATGTAGAGGTCGGTGTCGCGGTCGGCGACGAACAGCTCGTGGGCCACCGCTTCGGCGAACCGCTGGAGCTCGGCCCACACCGGCGGTTCGGGTTCGCCCGGCAGGGTGACGGCCAGGACGCCGAGCCGGTCGCCGCGGACGCTGACCGGCAGGAAGCCGGTGACCTGGTCGCCGTCGCGGGTGAACGTCGCCGTCTGGGTGAGGAAGGCCGCCCCGGGGGTCGTCCCGTCGACCGGAATCGGCTCCGCCGTGTAGGGCTGCTCGCCCACCTGGCAGAGTTCGGTCAGTGCGTAGTCGGCCATCAGCAGCTCGACCGCCAGCGTGCCGAAGTGCTCGCCGAGTCCCGAGCGCAGGGCACCGGGCAGGTCGTGCGGCGGGACGTCACGCAGGAGACGCTCCACCGCCAGGGATCTGTCCAACGCCTGCCTCCTGCTCACGGGTCCGCCCGCGCCGGCGCCGGGTCGGTTCTGTCGAGTCTGCGCCGCTCCGGCGCGCCGGTCCACGGCGAGTCGCGTGAGCTGTGCTGCCGGTTCAGCATAGGGATGCCAGAGTGGACGCCGTGGATCGATCCCGCGAGCAGCCCGGCCCGGACGGGACAGCTGCCGTGTCGGACCTCGCCCGCCTCCTGGAGGCGGTGGTCGAGGGCGAGCGGGACGTGTCGCCGCGTCCGCTGTCGGTGTCGCAGCTGCGCGCGGTCGTCGCGCTGGATCGCCACGACGGGGTCAACCTGCGGCAGCTGGCCGAGCAGCTGGGCTCGACGCCGCCGCTGGTCAGCAGGCTCTGCGACCGGCTGGAGGCGGTCGGGTTCCTCGAACGCCTGCCCAGCGCGCGCAGCCGGCGGGAGCTGACGCTGCGGCTGTCCGACCGCGGGCGCGCCTACCTGCAGGACCTGCGGGCGCGGCGGCGGGACCGCGTTCAGGCGCTGCTGGCGAAGATGAGCCCGGCGGGCCGGAGCGCGCTCGCCGCCGGGCTGCAGGAGTACCGGGCCCTGGCCGACGCGGCCGGGGACCCCCCGGATTTGCATTCCTGATACAACTGTTGTTATATGGCAATAATCAGGTCGGCGTACAGCAGAGCGCGCCCCGAACACCGGAGGAGAAGTCGGTGCTGGGCACGGACGACAGCCAGGTCCGCACGGTCTTGGCGCGCATGCTGGAGGAAGACCGGGCCACGCTGGCCCGCGACTGGGCGGGGCAGGAGCCGCGCGAAGGCGACCGAAGCGGGCAGGAGCTGCGGCGCGAGGCCGTCGAACTGCTGGACGCCCTCCGGGCCGCGCTGGGCGGCACGCTCCCGGTGTCCCGGATCGTCGACCAGGATCACGCGGTGCGGGACGCGCTGACGTCGCTGTCTGAGCGCCGGGCCCGCGCGGGCGCCCAGCCGTCGGCCACCGCCATGGCGATCCTCGCGCTCAAGCGCACGATGCTGAGCTCGATCGAGCGGCACACCGACGATTCCGCCCTGCGTTACCGGGCCGCGCTGCTGGTCAACGAGCTGCTCGACAGCGCGGGCGTGCTGACCTTCGAGGTCTACTCCGCCGGTCGCGAGCGGATCATCCGCGAGCAGCACAGCCAGATGCTCGAGCTGTCCACGCCCGTCGTGCGGCTGTGGCGCCACGTCCTCGCGGTGCCGCTGATCGGCACCCTCGACAGCGCCCGGACCCAGGTCGTGATGAACAGCCTCCTGGAGTCGATCCAGGCCAACGAGGCGCGGGTGGCGATCATCGACATCACCGGCGTCCCGACCGTCGACACCGCGGTCGCGCAGCACCTGCTGCAGACCGTCAGCGCCGTCCGGCTGATGGGCGCGGAGTGCGTGATCAGCGGCATCCGGCCGTCGATCGCGCAGACCATCACCCAGCTGGGCATCGACCTCTCGCACATCGTGACCCGCGGCTCGCTGGCCGACGCGCTGGCGACCGCGATGCAGCTGCTCGGCGACAGCGGCCGCCCGGGGGCGGTGACCGGGTGAACACCGGCGTGCCGATCCTGCGGCTCGGCGACATCCTGCTCGGCGGCCTGCTGAGCGACCTGGACGACAAGACCGCGCTCGCGTTCACCGACGAGCTGACCACGCGGATCGCGAACGAAGGCATCCGCGGCGTCATCATCGACATCTCCCGGCTGGAGATCATCGACTCCTTCGTCGCCCGCGTGCTCATGCAGCTGGCCGGCATCGGGCGGCTGCTCGGCACGCGGATGATCGTGGCGGGGATGCGCCCGGCCGTCGCGCTGACCCTGACCGAGCTCGGGCTCCAGCTCACCGGCGTCCGGACCGCCCTCAACGCGGAACAGGCCATGGAACTGCTGGGCTGGCGCCGTCCCGCCGAAGAAGCGCCCCATGCGTTCTGACGAGCGGACCGTCCCTTCCGGCGAGCACCCCGTCCGCGTCGAAGAAGACCTCCTCGCGGCCCGCCACGCCGTGCGGGCGGCCGCGGTCGCCGCCGGGTTCACGATCGTCGACCAGACGAAGATCGTCACCGCGGCCAGCGAGCTGGTCCGCAACGCCTACATCCACGGCGGGGGCGGCACCATGACCGTCGAGGCCGCGCGGAACCCGGCCGGGCGGCTCGGGATCCGGCTCCGGGTGCGCGACGAAGGGCCCGGGATCGCCGACGTCGACCAGGCGATGACCGACGGCTTCAGCACCGGCGCGGGCCTCGGGCACGGCCTCGGCGGCACCCGGCGGCTCGTCGACGAGTTCGACCTCGACACCGCGCCCGGCCGCGGCACCACCGTCACCGTCGTCCGCTGGAAGACATGACCGCCACCGTCGCCGGCCTGACGCGCCAGATCCGCGTCGACCACCCCAGCGCCGGGTACGCCGCCGCCCGCGTCGCCCGCGAAACCGCGCACGAGGCCGGGTTCGCGGGCGTGCTCGCCGACCGCGCCGCGGTGGTGGCGGCCGAGCTCGCCGGCAACATCGACAAGCACACCGGCGGCGGCTCGGTGTTCGTGCAGCCCTCGCTTTTCGGGGGTCCGGGTGGCGAAGCCCCCGGCCCGGGGCAGTGCCCCGGTTGTCACAGCACGCTCACCGGGCGCGGCGTCGACGTGCTGGCCGCCGACGACGGGCCCGGCATGGCCGACCTCGACCACTGGCTGGTCGACGGCAACACGACCACCGCCACGATGGGCACCGGCCTCGGCGCGGTGAAGCGGATGGCGGCCGAGTTCCGGATCACGTCCTCGCCCGCGACCGGCACCCTCGCCGCCGCCCGCCTGCTCGACCCCGCCGTGCCACCGCCCCGCCGCGCGATCGGGCACTTCCGCCTGCCGCGCGACGGCGAGGAGTACTGCGGGGACGCCATCGCGCTGGCCGACGTCACCGGCAGCCGGACCGCGGTCGTCGCCGACGGGCTCGGCCACGGCCCCGAAGCCGCCGAAGCCGCGGAGGCCGCGCTGCGCGTGTTCACCGAGAACCCGGACCGCCCGCTGTCGCACCAGCTGACGAACATGCACCGGGCGCTGCGCACGACCCGCGGCGCGGCGGTCGCGCTCGTGCGGATCGCGCCGCGGCGGCTCGAGTTCTGCGGCGTCGGCAACGTCAGCGGCGCCAGCCTCGGCGCCGGGCCGTCCCGGCTGCTGCTCAGCACCCCCGGCATCGTCGGGTTCACCCTGCCCTCGGCGCCGGTCCGGCACCTGACGCTGGCCGATGACGACGTCGTGGTCCTGCACACCGACGGCGTCGGCACCGGCTGGCGCGTTCCCGGCCGGGCCCCGGACCTGCTCCTGCTCGCCGCGGACCTCGCCCACCGGCACCGCAACGCCCGCGACGACGCGGCGATGCTCGCCCTCAGCGCGGACCGGTCCGCCTGATGCGCCCCGACCTGGCCCGGATCCGGCGCCGCCTCCGCACGGCCTGCACCGAAGCCGGCGTGCCCGCCGAGGACCGCGGGCGGCTGGTCCTCGCCGTCACGCTGCTCGCCGAGCCCGCCCTCACCGCGGGCGAAACGGTGGACGTGGCGACGGCGGCGTCGGACCGGCGGCTCGCCGTCACCGTGCAGCTCGACCACGCCGTCGGCCAGGGCAGCCGCAACGCCCTGCCGCTGCTGCCCGAGCGCGGCGACGGCCGGACGCTGACCTGGCACCTCACCGGCGGCGAGCCGGCGGCCCCTGCCGACCCCGACGACGACCGGGCGACGCGCGAAGAGATGCTGGCGCTGGTGGCCCGCGCCGACACCCTCGCCCACGAACAGCGGGACCTCAAGCACGAACTCGCGGAGACCAACAGCGGCGTGCTGGCGATGTACGTCGAGCTAGAACAGCGCGACGAGCAGCTCCGCCGGGCGCACGCGGCCATCTTCCGCGAGCTGGAGGACGCGCTGCGCCCGCGGCCGCCGGTGGTGCCGGGCCTCGAGCTGGCCGTCCACTATTCGCCGACCGACCAGGATTCCCCCACCGGCGGCGACCTGTACGACTGGTTCGTCCTCCCCGACGGCCAGGTCCACGTGACCCTGGTCGACGCGGTCGGCCACGGCGTCACCTCGACCCGGCACGCCTTGACGGTGACGCACGCGATCCGCACGCTCGCCTTGGAGGGTCACCCGTTCCGCGACCTGATCGCGCACGCGTCCCACACCCTGGCCGCGATCGAGCCGGGCCTGATGGCCACGGTGCTGCTGGCCCGCGTGGACCCGGCCACCGGCCGCACCCGGTTCGCGAACGGCGGCCACCCGGAGCCGGTGCTGGTCACGGCGGCCGAGCCGGCGCGGCTGCTGCCGGCGCCGCTGCCGGGCCGCGGGGTCGGCTTCCCCGACCCGGGCAGCCGCGAACTGGTCGACGTGGTCCTGGCCGAGGGCGACACGGTGCTGCTCTACACCGACGGCCTGGTGGAGAGCCGCAAGGACGTCGACGAAGGCCAGTCCCGGCTGCTGAAGCTGGCGGAGGCCCACCGGATCCGGCCGGTGGCGGGCCTGCCGCGCGAGCTGGTGACCCGGATGCACGACGTGGTGCTGCACGCCGACGACACGGTCGTCCTCGCGCTGCGCCGGACCGCCGCGTCGTAGGCCGCGGTTAGCCCCACCGGACCCGGGTATGCGCCGACGACCCGTCGGAAGGAGGCGCTGTGCGTGCGATGGTGTACCGCGGGCCGTACAAGGTCCGCGTCGAAGAGAAGGACGTCCCGGCGATCGAGCATCCCGGTGACGCGATCGTCCGGGTGAAACTGGCCGCGATCTGCGGTTCGGACCTGCACCTGTACCACGGGATGATGCCGGACACGCGGGTCGGCATGACCTTCGGGCACGAGTTCATCGGCGTGGTCGAGGAAATCGGTTCCGGCGTGCAGAACCTGAAACGCGGTGACCGCGTCATGGTGCCGTTCAACGTCTTCTGCGGCACGTGCTGGTTCTGCGCGCGGGGGCTGTATTCGAACTGCCACAACGTCAACCCGAACGCCACCGCCGTCGGCGGCATCTACGGCTACTCCCACACCTGCGGCGGCTACGACGGCGGGCAGGCCGAGTTCGTCCGGGTGCCGTTCGCCGACGTGGGGCCCGCGGTGATCCCGGACTGGCTGGACGACGAAGACGCCGTCCTGCTCACCGACGCGCTCGCCACCGGCTACTTCGGCGCCCAGCTCGGCGAAATCGCCGAGGGCGACGTCGTCGTGGTGTTCGGGGCCGGGCCGGTGGGCCTGTTCGCGGCGAAGTCGGCGTGGCTGATGGGCGCGGGCCGGGTGATCGTCGTCGACCACCTGGAGAACCGGCTGGAGAAGGCGCGCAGCTTCGCCCACGCCGAGACGTACAACTTCACCGAGTACGACGACATCGTCGTGCACCTCAAGAAGCTCACCGACCACCTCGGCGCCGACGTCGCCATCGACGCGGTGGGCGCGGAAGCCGACGGCAACCTCACCCAGCACGTCACCTCGGCCAAGCTGAAGCTGCAGGGCGGCTCACCGGTGGCGCTCAACTGGTGCATCGACAGCGTCCGCAAGGGCGGCACGATCTCGGTGATGGGCGCCTACGGCCCGATGTTCAGCGCCGTCAAGTTCGGCGACGCGATGAACAAGGGCCTCACGCTGCGGATGAACCAGTGCCCGGTGAAGCGGCAGTGGCCACGGTTGTTCGAGCACATCCGCAACGGCTACCTGAAGCCGAGCGACATCGTCACCCACCGCATCCCGCTCGAGCACATCGCCGAGGGCTACCACATCTTCTCGGCCAAGCTGGACGGCTGCATCAAGCCGCTCATCGTCCCCAACGCCGGCTGAGGAAGGAACGACCATGACCTACACGTCGGAGCGGCCGCCGATCGCCGAGTCGAGCGACAGCCTGCGCGCGCGGATCCCGGGCTGGGGCGCGGACCTGGACCCGAAGGTCCGGCCGTCGGTGCCGAAGCTGCAGTGGCAGGAGGACAAGACCGGGGCGCACTGGGAGTTTCCCGAGCGGCAGCCGGAAAAGTGGCCGAGGGAACGCTCGATCGAGCACGAGTTCCTGACCCCGGTCTTCGGGACGTCCTGTCCCCCGAAGGGGCTTTCCGGTGCCCTGCGCCGGTTTTCCTACCGCAAGTACAGCGAAGGGCGGGCCGCGCACTGGCTCCTCCTGCTGGCCGCCGACCGGGTGGACGCCTGGGAGAGCCACCTGCGCTCGTTCGCCACGCTCCGCCCGGACAACCCGGTCACCGAGACCGGTGTGCTGAGCGAGTTCACCCGGCACGGCTTTTCTTCGCGGGCGGGGAAGAACCGCGCGGACGTCAAGCACCACCTGGCGGACCCGATCATCATCGCCGGCCCGTGGGTGCTGGCGGCCGGCCTGGCGTATTCGGCGGCCCGGAAGCTGTTGCGGTGGCGGCGCGGCTGATCGCCCGGCTCGCGGCGGCGGGCTCTTCGCGCCCGCCGTCGCGGCCGGTGGTCCGCTCCCCTACTGAGGCCCGTTGGTGAGCGAAAGGTTGAACGTGTAGCGGGACGCCCGGTACACGTGCCACCCGTACTCGACCACCCGGCCGGCGTCGTCGTAGGTCGTGCGCTGCATGGTGAGCAACGCCGCCCCCGGCTCCTCCTGCAGCAGTTCCGCGTCCTCTTCGGTCGCGAGCCGGGCGCCGATGTTCTGCTCGGCCGCGTGCAACCGCACCCCCGCCGACCGCAGGAGCTGGTAGAGCCCGCGCTCGCGCAGCTCGTCGTCGCCGGGGTCGAGGACGCCGTCGGGCAGGTAGTTGTTCATCAAGGCGAGCGGCTCACCCTCGGTCGAGCGGAGCCGCTTCAGCCGCCGCACGTGCGTCAGCCCGGGCGCTTCGAGCAGCTCGGCCACTTCGGCGCCGGCCTCCTCGACCCGGTTGACCAGCACCGCCGACTCCGGCTTGGCGCCCAGCCCGGCGAGGTCGTCGAAGAGACTGCTGAGCCGCAGCGGCCGGGCGACCTTCGTGCGGACGACCTGCGTGCCGACCCCGCGCCGCCGCACGAGCAGGCCCTGGTTGACCAGCGTCTGGATCGCCTGGCGGAGCGTCGGCCGCGACAGGCGCAGCCTCGCGGCGAGGTCGACCTCGTTGCCCAGCCGCGCTCCCGCCGGCAGCCTGCCGTCCTGGATCGCGGCGTGCAGCTGCCGGGACACCTGGAAGTACAGCGGCTCGGGGCTGCCCGGATCCAGGACGATCTCGCGCCCCGCGTCCCAGGCCGGGAAGGTGACGTCCGGCTTGCTCATCCGCGCAGCCTACCGCCTCCACGCCACCTGTTGGGATGACGTGTTGTCCATATGTCTTGACAAAGTCCTGGCCCGCTGGAATCGTCGCCGGCAGAGGCACGAAGGGCGTGTCCGGAGATCCAGCGGGGAGCGGGCCTGTGACCGACGTGCTGCGGCGCATCGTCGCCCAACGCGTGCACGACCCGGGCGCGATCGCCGAGGCGGCCGCGAACCGCATCCGCGCCGAGTCGCCGTTCAACGACAAGGGCCGGACGATGATCATCGCGGCGGACCACCCCGCCCGCGGGGCGAACGCGGTGGGCGGCAACCCGTCGGCGATGGCCGACCGCGGCGAGCTGCTGGAGCGGCTGTGCCTGGCCTTGGAACGCCCGGGGGTCACCGGCGTCCTGGCGACCGCGGACGTCATCGACGACCTGCTGCTGCTCGGCGTACTCGACGGCAAGACGGTGATCGGGTCGATGAACCGCACCGGGCTGGCCGGGTCGAGCTTCGAGATCGACGACCGCTTCGCCGGCTACGACGCGGAAGCGATCGAGCGGATGCGCTTCGACGGCGGCAAGACCCTGACCCGGATCTGCCTGGAAGACCCGGCCACGCCCGGCGTCCTGGAGAACACCGCGAAGGCGATCAACGAGCTGGCCGACCGCAAGCTGATCGCCATGGTCGAGCCGTTCCTGTCGACGTGGACCGAGGGGCGCGTCGAGAACGACCTCTCCCCCGGCGCCGTCATCAAGTCGATCACGATCGCCGCCGGCCTCGGCCGCTCCTCGGCCTACACGTGGCTCAAGCTCCCGGTGGTGGACGACATGGAGCGCGTGCTGGCGTCCTCGACGTTGCCGGCCGTCCTGCTCGGCGGCGAGGTGAAAGACCCGGATGCGGCCTTCGCCGCCTGGCAGCGGGCCCTGACCCAGCCGACGGTGCAGGGCCTGGTCGTCGGCCGCTCGCTGCTCTACCCCCACGACGGCGACGTCGCCAAGGCCGTCGACACCGCGGTGAGCCTGCTGTGAACCCGCCCCACCGCACCCGCGCCACTACCCGAAGGAACCCCGTGAACACCATCGAACACTGGATCGACGGCACCGCGACGCCGGCGGGCTCGACCCGCACGGCACCGGTCTACGACCCGGCCACCGGACAGCGGCAAGCGTCGGTCCTCCTCGCCGAAGCGTCCGATGTGGACACCGCGGTCGCGGCCGCCGGCAAGGCCTTCGAGTCCTGGGGTGACTCGTCGCTGTCCCAGCGCACCAAGGTCATGTTCGCCTTCCGCGAGCTGCTGGTGCGGCACGAAGACGAGCTCGCGAAGATCATCTCCGCCGAACACGGCAAGGTGATCGAGGACGCCCGCGGCGAGATCGTCCGCGGCCGCGAGGTCGTCGAATACGCCTGCGGCATCGCCGACGCGCTCAAGGGCAGCTTCTCCGACCAGGTCTCCCGCGACGTCGACGTGCACGACTTCCGCCAGCCCCTGGGCGTGGTCGCCGGGATCACGCCGTTCAACTTCCCGATCATGGTGCCGCTGTGGATGCACCCGATCGCCATCGCCACCGGAAACACCTTCGTCCTCAAGCCGAGCGAACGCGATCCGTCGGCCTCGAACTTCGTCGCGCGGCTCTACGCCGAAGCCGGGCTGCCCGATGGCGTCTTCAACGTCGTGCACGGCGACAAGACCGCGGTCGACGCGATCCTCGACCACCCCGGCATCGCGGCGGTGTCCTTCGTCGGCTCGACGCCCATCGCCAAGTACGTCCACGAACGCGGGACCGCGGCGGGCAAGCGCGTCCAAGCCCTCGGCGGCGCGAAGAACCACGCCGTCGTCCTGCCCGACGCCGACCTCGAGTACGCCGCCGGCCACCTCACGGCCGCCGCGTTCGGCTCGGCCGGCCAGCGGTGCATGGCAATCTCCGTCGGCGTGGCCGTGGGTTCGGCCGGCGACAAGCTGGTGGAGATCCTCGAACGCAAGGCCCGCGAGGTGCAGGTCGGCCCCGGCACCGACCCGGCCAGCGACATGGGACCGGTCGTCACCGAGGCCGCCCGCGAGCGCGTGGTGCATTCCGTCGCCCGCGGCGCGGAGCAAGGCGCCAAGGTCGTCGTCGACGGCCGCGACCTGAAGGTCGAAGGCCACGAGGAAGGCTTCTTCGTCGGCCCGTCCCTGCTGGACGGCGTCACCCCCGAAATGGACGCCTACCGCGAGGAGATCTTCGGCCCGGTGCTGGCGATCGTCCGCGCCGAGACGCTCGACGAAGCCATCGCCGTCATCAACGCCAACCCCTACGGCAACGGCACCGCCGTCTTCACCGCGAGCGGCGAAGCGGCACGCAAGTTCCAGCGCGAAGTGAAGGTCGGCATGATCGGTGTCAACGTCCCGATCCCGGTCCCGATGTCGTACTACTCCTTCGGCGGCTGGAAGGACTCCCTCATCGGCGACAGCCCCATCCACGGCCCGGC
This sequence comes from Amycolatopsis mediterranei, assembly GCF_026017845.1. Lineage (NCBI taxonomy): Bacteria > Bacillati > Actinomycetota > Actinomycetes > Pseudonocardiales > Pseudonocardiaceae > Amycolatopsis > Amycolatopsis mediterranei. Next base: position 3,345,821 of record NZ_CP100416.1, on the reverse strand, counting down.
GGGCGTCCGCTTCTACACCCGCGCGAAGGTCGTCACCACCCGTTGGCCACACTCGGAGACCGCTTTCACCTTCCCCACCTCCAGCTGAACCCCACGCGGTCGAGCGCCGCGGGGGCCGAGCAACGGCAACGCCTCCATCCAGACCTTCGGCGCCTCCAGCAGCTCCTCGACGCACTCGCCGCGGTCGACCAGCGCGTTGCCGCACGTCACGCGCACCACGAAGTCGGCGTCCGTGTCGGGATGGCCGGCAACCGCTCGCACGGCAGGACCCGATCGCCTCCGCGTGGCCCCAGCAGCGGGCGCGCACCCCATCGCAACCGGAACATTCTTCTCCGGTTTCCGGTACCGTGGCGGCAGCCCGCCCAAGGAGGCCACCGTGGGGTACCGAGTCCCGTTCCCGAAGAACGCCGTCCACCGCTTCAACACCTGCGTGGGGGCGCTCCGGACGTCGCCGCGCCTGGGACCGGTGGTCCGGCGCCGCCTCACCGAGATCACCTACACGGGCCGGCGGTCGGGGCGCACCTTCAGCACTCCGGTCGGCTACCGGCGGGCGGGCGAGGTCGTCACCATCGGCGTGATGATGCCCGAGGCGAAGTCGTGGTGGCGCAACTTCACCGGCGACGGCGCCCCGCTCACCCTCGAACTCGACGACACCGGCCGCACCGGCCACGCGGTCGCGCGCCGCGACGCGAAGGGCCGGGTCACCGTGACCGTCCACCTCGACGGCGACGCCTAACCCGGCTGCGCGGCCATCCCGTGCCAGAGCAGATCGGCGAGCTCCGCCGCATCGCCCTGCCAGTCCCCCTCCGGGTCGAGCCACAGCAGGCCGCCCAGTCCCCGCATGACCAGCACCGGGGTCAGGCCCGGGCGGACCGTCCCGGCCGCCACGTTGGCTTCGAGCATCGCCGACACCGCGCCGAGCATGTCCTCGTAGGCGTCGCCCGGCAGCTCGCCCCGGAACGCCGTCGCGGTCCGCAGCGCGTCCGCCAGCCCCTTCTTCGTCATCATGTAGTGGGCGACGTGGTCGGTCACCCAGACGCGGAAGGCTTCGTCCGGGGCGTGCTTCTCCAGCAGCACCGGCACGATTTCCACGATGTGCCGGACCTCGCGCCGGTAGACCGCCAGGATCAGCGCCTCCGGCGTCGGGAAGTGCCGGTAGACCGTGCCGACGCCGACCTCGGCCTGCTTGGCGATCGCGTTGAACGAGACCTCGCCCGTGTCGGCCAGCGAAGCCGCCGCTGCGACGAGGATGCGCTCGTGGTTGCGCCGCGTGTCCGCGCGGCGGGAGCTGACCGATCCGGTCGTCATCGTTCCTCCCGGTGGTCGTGCCGTCCCGCTGAATCTAGCCGAGCGCTGGAGCAACTCCAGCTCCTGCAGTTCGTTGCCAAGCGGATTGTAATCCGCTAGCCTCGCGACCGAGTGAAGCGGATGAGTATCCGCTCCCGCCCTTCACCGCCCCACCACACCGTCGGGCAGTCCGCCCGGCTCCGCGGAAAGAGACCAGTGGACATCTCACTCCAAGTCAACGGCAAAACCGAACACCTGGACGTCGATCCCGGCGTCACGCTCCTGGACGCCCTGCGCGAGCGCCTCGCCGTCACCGGCCCGAAGAAGGGCTGTGACCGCGGGCAGTGCGGCGCCTGCACCGTGCACGTCGGCGGCAAGCCCGTGCTCTCGTGCCTCACCCTGGCCGCCACCGTCAAGCAGCCGGTGACCACCGTCGAAGGACTGTCCACTGAGGACGGTCTGCACCCGGTGCAGCAGGCGTTCGTCGACCAGGACGCCCTGCAGTGCGGGTTCTGCACCGCCGGGCAGATCATGTCGGCGGTCGCCGCCGTCGAGCAGGACGTCGACGACGTGCGGGAGTTCATGTCCGGCAACCTCTGCCGGTGCGCGGCCTACCCGAACATCGTCAAGGCGGTCCAGCAGGCGAGGCGGGTCGATGCGTCCCTTTGAGCTGACCGCACCCACCACCGTCGAAGCGGCGGTCGCCACGCCCGGCACGTACCTCGCCGGCGGGACGACCCTGGTCGACCTCATGAAGCTGGACGTCCTGACGCCCGAGCACGTCCTGGACATCAACGACGTGCCCTTGCGCGGCATCGACACCACCGACGGGCTCCGCTTCGGCGCGCTCGAGCGGATGGGCGCCATCGCCGCACACCCCGGCGTCTACCCGGCGATCTCGCGCGCCCTGCTGCTGAGCGCGTCCCAGCAGCTGCGGAACATGGCCAGCATCGGCGGGAACCTGCTGCAGCGCACGCGCTGCTCGTACTTCCGCGACATCACGATGCCGTGCAACAAGCGCGTGCCCGGCAGCGGCTGTTCCGCGATCACCGGCGCGAACCGGATGCACGCGATCCTCGGCACCAGCGAGTCGTGCGTGGCGACGCACGCCAGTGACGTCGCCGTCGCCCTGGTCGCGCTCGACGCCCGCCTGCGGCTGGCGGACGCGACCGGCACCCGCGAGGTCGCGCTCGGCGACTTCTACCAGCTGCCCGGCGACACCCCCGCCGTGGAGAACGACCTGCGCCCCGGCGAACTGATCACCGAGGTGATCGTGCCGCGGCTGGACTGGGCCGCGAACTCGACCTACGTCAAGGTGCGCGACCGGCAGTCCTACGAGTTCGCGCTGTGCTCCGCCGCCGTCGCGCTGGACGTCCGGGACGGGGTCGTCGCCGACGCCCGCGTCGCGGCCGGCGGCGTGGGGACGGTGCCGTGGCGGCTGACGGCCGTCGAAGCGGCCCTGCGGGGCGCCCCGGCGACCGAGGCCGCCTTCGAAGCGGCCGCGGCCGTGGCCGTCGAAGGCGCACAACCGTTGTCCGAGAACGGGTTCAAGGTGACGCTGCTGCCGCGCACCATCGTCCGGGCCCTGCTCGAACTGACCGAGGGGAGCTCTCGATGATCACCCGGCTGGACGCGCCGCTGAAGGTCACCGGCGGCGCCAAGTACGGCGCCGACCACACCTTCCCCGGCATGGTCCACGGCTACGTCCTGCTCAGCACGATCGCGCACGGCGAGATCGAGGCCATGGACGCCACCGCGGCGAAGAGCGCACCCGGCGTGCTCGAGGTGTACACGCCGTTCGACCCGCTGGCGCTGCTCACGCCGAGCCTGCCGATCTTCGGCGACACGTGGGTGCCGTTGCAGGACAAGGAAGTCACCTACTACGGCCAGCCGATCGGGTTCGTCGTCGCGGAGACGTTCGAGCAGGCCCGGGACGCCGCGTCCCTCGTCGAAGTCGCCTACCGCGAGCGGCCCGCCCGGACTTCGCTCGCCGAAGGCCTCGCCACCGCCGAACCGGCGTCGCCGGGCTTCGACGGCGCACCGCCGGAAATCGAGGTGCTCGAAGACGGCGTCGAGTCCATCGAAGCCGCCTTGGCCGCGAGCCCGGTGGTCGTCGAGGCCACCTACACGACCGCGACGCAGAACCACGCCGCGATGGAGCCGCACTCCGCGGTCGCGGTGTGGGACGACGGCGAGCTGACCGTCTACAGCGGGAACCAGGCGTCCCACATGCAGGCGACCGAACTGGCCATCGCGCTGGATCTGGCGCCGGAAGCCGTCCACGCGGTCAACCCGTTCGTCGGCGGCGCGTTCGGCGGCAAGGGACGGACGTCCACGCCGGCGTTCCTGGCCGCGGCCGCGGCCCGCTCCCTCGGCCGGCCGGTGAAGGCCGCGCTCACCCGCGAACAGGTCTTCACCGCCACCGCCGGCCGGGCCGCGACGGTCCAGAAGCTCGCGATCGGCGCCGAGCCGGACGGCACCCTGGTGGCCCTGCGCCACGACTCGTGGTGCCACACCGACACCGCCCGGTCGTTCGTCGAACCGACGTCGCACGGCACCTCGCGCGAGTGGTACGCCACGAAGAACCTGTCCATCACCCAGAAGGTCGTGCCGCTCAACCTCCCGCCGACGACGTTCATGCGGGCCCCCGGCGAGGCACCCGGTTCGTTCGCGCTGGAGAGCGCGCTCGACGAGCTGGCCGTGAAGCTGGGCATGGACCCGATCGAGCTGCGCGTCCGCAACAACTCGACCGCCCCGCCGGGCCACGACCTGCAGTGGTCGAGCAAGCACCTCGACGAGTGCTTCCGCATCGGCGCGGACCGCTTCGGCTGGGCGCACCGCCCGGCGGGCACGCGCACCGACGGCGACTGGCTCGTCGGCACGGGCGTCGCCACCGCGGTGTTCCCCGCCCTGCGGTTCCCGGCCACCGTCGGCATCACGCTGCGGGCGGACGACACCGCCGTCGTCGCGACCAGCGGTGCGGACCCCGGCACCGGCCTGCTGACCGTGCTCTCCCTGGTGGGCGCCGAATCGCTGGACATCCCGGCGGACCGGATCACCCCGCGCCTCGGCGACTCGGCCCTCCCGCCGGGCGGCATGTCCGGCGGCTCGACGGCGACCGCGAGCGCCGGCACGGCGATCATGCTCGCCGCCACCAAGGCGATCGACGAACTGACCGCGCTCGCCGCCGACCCCGGCGCGCCGTTCGCCGGGCGCCAGGTCACCTACGCCGACGGCCGCGTCTTCGCCGACGGCGAGTCGATGACCTTCGGCGAACTGCTGCGGGCCGTGGGACGCGAGACGCTCGAGGTGACCGGCACGTCGGCGCCCGGCGAGGAGATGACCAAGCACTCCTTCGCCTCGTGGGGCGCCCAGTTCGTCGAGGTCCGGGTGCACAAGTGGACGCGCGAGGCCCGCGTGTCGCGGATGCTCGGCGTCTTCGACGCGGGCCGGATCATCAACGACAAGGCGGCCCGCAGCCAGCTCATGGGCGGCATGATCTGGGGCGTCTCGGCCGCGCTGCACGAGGGCCTGGAGATCGAGGCGAACGGCCGGCTCGCCAACGGCGACTTCGCGAGCTACCTGCTGCCGGTCAACGCCGACATCCCGGAGGTCGAGGTCCAGTTCGTCGAGTACCCCGACACCCTGCACAACGCGGTCGGCGCGCGGGGCCTCGGCGAGATCGGCACGGTCGGCATGGCGGCGGCGGTCGCCAACGCCGTGTACAACGCCACCGGCATCCGGGTCCGGCACATCCCGATCACCATCGAGGACCTCCTCGAAGGCTGACCCCGTGGGCAGGGGGGCTCCGGGCCGCCCTGCCCACGGCAACAGAAATTCACGGTGTCTTCGCCCGCTCGGCGAATCCGGGCCGGGCGCCGTTATCCATCCGCGACAACGCGAGAGACGGTCCGCCCATGACGGCGGCCCGTCCGCGGTCCTAGGCTGACGGGCGCTTCCCCCGACAGTCCACGAAGGGACCCCCCGCATGACCGACCCCGTCGTCCCCACCACGTCCGGCGCGGTCCGCGGTCAGGTCACCCCCGCCGGCGTGGTGCTCTTCCGCGGCATCCCCTACGCCGCCGCGCCCGACGGCGAGCTGCGCTTCGCCGAACCCGTTCCCGCGCCACCGTGGGAGGGCGTCCGCGAGACGCAGAGACCGGGGCCGACGGCGCCGCAGCGCCGTCACGACGTGCCCGGCCTCGACCTGACCCCGCTCACCGGCACCGGCTGGCGCCCGGGGCCGGAGTACCTGACGGTCGACGTCTGGACGCCGCAGCCGGGCGCCGCCTCGCTGCCTGTGCTGGTGTTCGTGCACGGCGGCGCGTTCCTCGGCGGCGCCGGGTCCGCCGCGGTCCACGACGGCACGGCGTTCGCCCGCGCCGGCGCGGTGCTGGTGACGGTGCAGTACCGCCTCGGCATCGACGGGTTCCTCCCCCTCGACGGCGGGGCGACCAACCTCGGCCTGCGCGACCAGCTCGCGGCCCTGCACTGGGTGCAGGAGAACATCGCCGCGTTCGGCGGCGACCCCGCCAACGTCACCCTCTTCGGCGCCGCGTCGGGCGCCGTCAGCGTCGCCTGCCTGCTCGGCTCGCCGCTGTCGGCCGGGCTCTTCCACCGCGCGATCGTCCAAAGCGGACACCCGGACATGGTCCGTGACACCGTCCAGGCCCGGCGGCTGGCCAAGGTGGTCGCCGACGAGCTGAAGGCCGAACCGACGGCGGAGGCGTTCCGCAAGGTGTCGACCGAGCAGCTGCTCGACGCCCAGGACGCGGTCCTGCGCCCAGGCGGCGCACCCGACCTGCGCGACGCGCTGGGCTACGACCGCGGCTACGGCCTGAGCCCCTTCCTCCCGATGATCGGCGACGACGTCCTGCCCCACCACCCGGCCAAGGCGATCAAGGCGGGCGCGGGCCGCGACGTCGACCTGATCGCCGGCAGCTGCAGCGAAGAGATGCGCCTCTACCTGGTGCCGACGGGCGCCCTCGAAGCGGTCACCGACGACCAGGCGGTGGCCTCCCTGGCGGTCTCGCACCCGGATCCGGCGGGCGTGCTCTACGCGTACGGCCTCGGTTCGGGCCGCACGGCGGGCGAGGTGCTGGTCGAGGCCTTGACGGACCTGGTCTTCCGCGACGGCGTGCGCGATCTCGCCGACAACCACACCGGCCGGACGTTCCGGTACGAGTTCGAGTGGGGCTCGCCGCTGCTCGACGGCAGGCTGGGTGCGTGCCACGGGCTGGAACTGCCGTTCGTGTTCGGAGCGCTGGACACGCTCTCGGGGCCGCGCGGCCTGCTCGGCGAGAACCCACCGCACGAGCTGGCGGCCGAGCTGAACGGCGCCTGGCACCGCTTCGCCACGACGGGTTCGCCGGGCTGGGCGGAGTACACGGGCGAGGACACGATGTTCCACGCCTACTGAGCTCCGGAGATCACGAACCGGTCGAGGGCCTTGCTCCAGCGGGCTGGCTCCGGGCCCGGACGGTTGACTATCCCCCTGCTCCGCTGCCACGCTCAGGCGCCCGGACGGCCGGATGAATGGGGACCACCGATGTCCGAGGCGGGCTCTGCCGCACCGCCACGCGCCTTCGTCCGCACGCTGCTGCGCAGCGGCACCCCTGCGGACCCCGCCGAGCCCGTTTCCGACAGCAGCGACCTCACCGCCGTCGGGGACGCGACGCTCGCCCGCGCCTCGCGCTACTGGGTAGCGGTGCCGCTGGCCTACCGGGCCGCCGCGTTCGTCAAGGTGTTCATCGGGTTCACCGCCGCGAACGGCGTGGTCGGGCTCGCACCGGTGCTCGGCGCCACCGCCTTCGCCGTCGTGGCCGACACCGCCGCCGTCGTCTGGGTGCTGCGTTCGGGCGGCCTGCGGGCCCGCTTCACCGGGCGAGCCCTCGGGCTGGACCTTTCCCTCGGTGTGGCCCTCAACCTCGTGGTCGCCATGACGGCCCCGGCCGCGGTGCAGCCGTTCGCCGTCGACGTGTCCTGGACCTGGCTGGTCGGCTCGGTCGCCATGTGGGCCGGCACGTCCGGGCTGCCCGCGGCGCTGTGGGTGTTCGCCGCGGCCGTCCCGTTCCGGGCCGTGCTGACGCTCGCCGGCGGCCTGCCCTTGAGCAACCAGCTCGCCCTCACCCGGTCGATCGGCTGCATGGTGGCGCTGGCGGTGGCGATCGTGCTCGCCGCGGCGATCCTCATCCTGCTCGGCGTCGGCACCCGGTTCGCAGTGGACATCGGGCTGCGGCGCGGGCGCGAAGCCGAGCGCCGCCGGACGCGGCGCATCATGCACGACAGCGTGCTGCAGACCCTCGAAGCGCTGGCCATTTCGGCGCCGGGCGACGACGCCCAGGCCGTCACGCGGCTGTCAGAGCTGCGTTCGGTCGCCAAGGCGGAGGCGGCCGAGCTGCGCCGCCGGATCACCGAACCCGTGCCGACCGGGTCGACGCGCGGGTTCGCGGTCGAACTCGCCGACGTCGCCACCGAGCTGGCCCGCGACGGCCTGCGCACGCAGCTCGTCGCCGCGGACTTCGCCGACGACCACAAGGTGTCGCAGGACCGGCGCACCGCGTTGTGCGAAGCGGTCCGGGAAGCGTTGCGCAACACGGTGAAGCACTCCGGGACGAAGCAGGTCGTGCTCCGCGTGGAGAAGCGCGACGGCGGGATCGCGGTGGTGGCCCGCGACCAGGGCCAGGGCTTCGACGTCGGCGACCGGCCACCGGGCTTCGGCATCAGCCAGTCGATCATGGCCCGGCTGGCCGAGGTCGGCGGGCACGGCACGGTGGACTCGCAGCCGGGCCGCGGCACCCGCGTCACGATGTGGGTGCCGGGCTGAGCCACCTGCTCAGGCCACGCGGCGAGCCGCGGTCAGCCGGGTGGTGGCGCTGACGCCGTGATCGCAGCGCGGGCAGGACATCGCCACGCCTTTCCTTGCACCCGGGCGCCGAACCGCCGGGCCTCGATTCGACACCCGGGTCGTCGACCGTGCCTAGACCGCGACCGCGAGGGGCACGCGCACCACCACGAAGTCCGGCCGCTGCCGCAGCGCGAATCCCAGGGATCGGTAGAGGCGGATCGCCGAGGTGTTCGCCGCGGCCGCGTGCATCATCGGGATCTCGCCGCGCTCGCGGATGCCCGCGGCCACCGCGAGCACCAGCCGCGTCCCGAATCCTTGGCCACGGTAGGCCGGGTCCGTGCAGACCGCGCTGATCTCCGTGTAGCCCGGCGGGTGCAGCCGCTCGCCGGCCATCGCGACGAGCGCGCCGCCGCGCCGGATGCCGAGGTAGGTGCCGAGCTCGACGGTCCGCTTCCGGAACGGCCCCGGCCGCGTCCGCTCGACGAGGTCCAGCATCTCCGGCACGTCCGCGGGGCCGAGCCGCACGGCTTCCGGCTCGGGCGCGGCCGCGACGCCCTCGTCGACCAGCTGCACGCCGGGGATCTCCTCGAGCACCGCCCAGCCGGACGGCGGCCGCTCGAAGGTCGCGGCGAGCACGACGGTCGCTCCCGGCCCGGCCAGCTCGGCGACGTCCCGCCAATCCTGCTCGCCCGGGTCGCCGGGCAGGGCCAGGAACGGCGCGACGTCCTCCGGATAGCGCAGGACGCGCCCCCGCCGTTCCGCGAAGCGGGCGTGCGGACCGGTCAGCGACGCCCAGGTCGGGTTGTCGAGCGGAGAAGCCATGGCTCCAGCATGCGGACGGTTGCCCGGTGACCGCTGCCACTCCCACATCCTGGGTAGGGTGCGCACGTGGGTTCCCAAGTGCCGGTGTGGATTCCGATCGTCGTCGCCCTGCTCGGCCTCGCCGGGGTGATCCTGACCCAGATCCTCTCCGGACGGCGGGAGATCCGGCGCATGGCCGAAGAGGCCGCTCGCGAAGAGCGCCGCTGGCAGCGCGAACGCGAGGCCCGCACCCACGAGACCCGCGCCGACGCCTACGCCCAGCTGATGGGCGTCCTCGAAGCGTTCGACGGCGTGCTGTTCCAGGCCCGCGCCGTCCGGGAATCGGGCGGCGAACTCGACGAACACCAGCTCGAAGAGCTGCGCGAGGTGCGCAGCGAGGCCCAGCACGCGCTCGGGCCCGTCGTGCTGCACGCGCCGGAGGCGGTCCGGCGGCTGGTCAGCGACGCCACGCTGCCGCGGATGCGGCTGGCCGCGATGCTGCTGGACCCGGACGACGACCGCACCAGGCTGCGGCCCGCCTGGGACGCCGGCCAGCGCGGCTACCGCGTCATGCGCGCTCGGATGCGGGCCGACCTCGGGTTCGACGCGGAACCGGTGGACGAGCTGTACGGCACTCAGCCGACCGTGGTCAGTTCTTCGTCGGAGAGCACTTCGGAGCCGGCCGAGACGACCAGCCTGCCGCCGTCGACCTGGTAGCGGTAGTCGCCGTTCACCGCGACGAAGCCACCGCCCTCGGCCTGGGCCGGCAGCATGATGTGGGTGTCGTCGGAGGCGGCCTGCCCGCGGGCCTGGCCGTCGTAGAAGATCCGGCCGTCGGGGGTCCGGCAGATCGTGACGAGGGACTTCGCGGTCTGCGCCACGAGCAGCGCCGTTCCGGTGCCGCCGGGCAGGTAGCGCGCCGCGTCCCCCGGACACGGCTTGTCCGCCGACGTCGACGTGGTCGTCGACGGTGTGACGGGTGGGGTGACGCCGTTCGCGGTCGTGATCACGGTCTCGGTGGTCGGCAGCGCGGGCGTCGTGTACTCCGGGAAGGGCCCCGACGCGGACGACGGGGGCTGCGAGTCGCCGGTGAACAGCAGGACCCCGCCCACCGCGACACCGGCCACCACCATCAGCGTCAGCAGCACCCACAGCGCCCGCGCGCGAGCCCGGCCCGGCGCCAGGCCCTTACAGGTGCCGCAGCGCCGGGCGACGGGGTCGTTGACCGCGCCGCACTGCGCACACGTCCAGGGAAAACCCGCCATCGGGCCTCCTTCGGCCCGGCGCCACGCCACGCCGGCCCCTCCATCGTCACCGACGAGGGCACCGGCTGCAACGGCTCGTGGCTAGCCGTGCACGACGTTGACCATCCACGGGATGCCGAACTTGTCGACGCAGGCGCCGAATTCGTCGCCCCACATCTGCTTTTCGAAGGGAACCGTCACGGTGCCGCCGTCGCTCAGCTTGTCCCAGTAGCCGCGCAGGTCGTCGGCGTCGTCCCCGCTGAGGCTCACCGAGATGTTGGTACCCGGGTTGTGCTCCATCCCGGCCGGGGTGTCCGACGCCATCAGCGTGAAGCCGTTTTCGGCCTCCAGCTGCGCGTGCATGACCTTGTCCGCGTCCGCCCCTTCGGGTGAGCCGAATTCCCCGAACGTGTTCAGGGTGAGCGTGCCGCCGAAGACACCCTTGTAGAACTCCATGGCCTGCCGCGCGTCGTCGCGGAAGCTCAGGTACGGGTTGAGACGAGAAGCCACGGCCATCTCCTTCGATCGGACGAGAGCAGCATCCTCGCAGAACGCGGGGACCGTGCCAATCGGAGGATTTTCAGTCAGAGCACGAACCGCCGCTGCGCGACGGGCTCCATCGGCAGGGCGCCGTGCAACGCGGCCCGGGCGCGCAGCTCCAGCGCCCGGTCCAGCGGCCGGGCCCCCGGCGCCGCGGTGTGGAACGTGCCGCGGTCGAACAGGTACACCAGGGCGAGCTTCCCTTCGCGGCGCCCGGCCGGCTCGGCGAACTCGACGGTCGCGAACCGCAGCGCCCCGCCGTAACCCGCCCGGGCCAGCCGGTCCGCGACGTCGACCAGGTCGCCGGTCAGCACGCGCAGGTCGCGGTTGCGGCGCCAGCACCGGACCGTCGAACGGCCGTGCAGGTCCTGCGTCACCAGCGGGTGCACCGGCAGCCGCGCCGACGTCGCGGCGATCAGCTCCGCCTCGGTCCGGGCCAGCGCGTCCCCGTCCACCTGGAAGTCGACCGTGCCGCCACCGGTGGGCGCGAGGCCGAGCGCGGCGCGCATCCGCGGGGCGGCCGCGGCGAGGGTGTAGAGGGACTGCAGGTGCGGGCGGGAGGTCCAGCACCGGACGAGCTTGCTGTCCAGCAGGGTCACGTCGAACGTTCCTATCCTCATTTCGGAGGCCGCCGGACCGGGCGCACTGGCAATGTCCACTGTGGACGTCAGACGCGGGGACGCGGGACCGGAAAGGACAGCATGCGCCCGCGCGGCCCATTCCGGCCCGGAACTCCGCCGCGACACGGCGAGCGGTACCGGCCCGCCGCCGAACGGTCACTCCGGGTAGGTTCCGCCGATCAGCGGTATTCCTCTCGCCTCACGCGGTGGCGATCACCACCTTGCCGAAGTTCTCCCGGCTCTCGAAACGGCGAAAGGCCGCTTCGGCCTCCTCGAACGAGTGAACGCTGTCGACGACCGGCTCGAGGGGCCACACGTCGAGCCACCGGAGCAGGTCTTCGGTGTCCTCGCGGCTGCCGACCCAGATCTTCCGCACGGTCGCCCCGCTGCGGAAGAGATCCATGAAGTCGACCGGAGGCCCGCTGCGGCCGACGAACCCGACGAGCGCGATCTCGGCGTGGTGCGTCCCGGCCGCGACCAGCGACTGCGCGAACGTGCCGGGCCCGCCCACCTCGACGATCCGGTCCGCGCCGCGCCCGCCGGTGGCGTCGAGCACCGCCTTGCCCCATTCCGGCGTGGCGACGTAGTCGATCACCGTGTCCGCGCCGAGTCCGGTCAGCTTGGCCGCCTTGGCCGCGCTCGACGTCGTCGCGACGACCCGCGCCCCGCGCGCCTTCGCCAGCTGCACGGCGAACAGGGAGACGCCGCCGGTGCCGAGGGTCAGCACCACGTCGCCCGGGCGCACGCCCTCGAGCGACGTCCACGCCGTGACCGCGGCGCACGGCAACGTCGCACCTTGCTCGAAGGTCAGCGAATCCGGCAGCGCGACGAGCGCGTGTTCCGGGACGGCGCGGTATTCGGCGAGCCAGCCGTCCCGGCCGTTGCCGTATCCCACCATCGTCTCCGGCATCCGCCCGGCGATCCAGTCCGGGTGGAAGGCGTTGAGCACCCGCTCTCCCCCGGCGAAGCGCGTGACCCCCTCGCCGGCCGCCACGACCTCGCCGGCGGCGTCCGACACCGGGATCAGGTCCGTGGCGCCGGTGGCGATGTGGTCGCCGTTCAGGATCAGCAGATCGCGGTAGTTCAGCGACACGGCCCGCACCCGGACGAGCACCTCGCCGCGCCGCGGTTCGGGCATCGGCTCCTCGCGCTGGACCAGGCGGCCGGACCGGGGACGGTAAACGCGCACCGCGCCTCCTTATGTTAATCAAATGACTAACATCGACCATGGCACAGCGCCGCGCCTCCCGGCAACCGGGGATACTCGGAGCATGGCCAGCCGCACCGCGACTCCCCTGGACCACCCGGCCCTCGAGGACGTCTCCTTCAGCGCAGCCCTGGAAGCCCTGCGCGACCCGCACCGGCTGACCATGGTCGCCGCCCTCGCCCGGGAACCGGGCCAGTCGTGCGGCGCGATCATGCCGCCGGTCAGCAAGCCCGCCGCGTCCCGGCACTTCAAGATCCTCCGCGCGGCCGGGCTGCTCCGGCAGTGGGACAGCGGCACGCAGCGGCTGAACGCGTTGCGCCGCGAGGAGTTCGACGTCCGCTTCCCCGGCTTGCTCGACCTGGCCCTCGCCGAAGCCGCGCGCGGCTGATTCTCCCCGTTCCTCGCCAACCAGACATTTAGCGTTGCTAATAGATCTGGGTCAGAGCTACCGTCGGAGGCATGACCGAACTCGCCGACCGGCTGCTGGGCGCCGTCCAGGGGATCCGCCGGGTGGTGCGCCGCCGGGTGCGCGCGGACGTGCCGGGCATGCCGCTGCCGGGCGCCCAGGTCGAGCTCCTGCGCGTGGTGGCCGACCACCCCGGCATCGGCGTCGCCGCGGCGGCCCGCGAACTGCACTTGGCGAACAACTCGGTCAGCACGCTGGTCAACCAGCTCGCCGACGCCGGCCTGCTCCGCCGCGAGGCCGATCCCGCCGACCGGCGCGCGGCCCGGCTGGAGGTCACCGCCGCGGCCGCCGACCGGATGGCGGCCTGGCGCCGCGCCCGCACCGGGCTCGTCGCCGACGCCCTCGCGGAACTGTCCGAAGAGGACATCGCGGCGATCGAACAGGCGTTGCCGGCACTGGAAAAGCTCACGGGCATCCTGAAGGAGCAGCCATGACCGAACCCGCGGCGGTGCGCTGCACCGGCCTGAGCCACTCGTTCGGCGCGACCCGCGCGGTCGACGGCGTCGACCTCGAAATCCACCCGGGCGAGGTGTTCGGCCTGCTCGGCCCGAACGGCGCCGGCAAGACGACCACCCTCCGGATGATCACCACGCTGCTGCCGGCCACCCCGGACCGCATCTCGGTCTTCGGCATCGACGTCGCCCGCGCCGGATGGCCGTGCGGCGGCTGATCGGGTACGTCCCGCAGCAGCTCTCCGCCGACAGCGCGCTGACCGGCCGCGAGAACGTCGCCCTGTTCGCGCGGCTCTTCGACGTGCCCCGCCGCGGGCGCGCCGAGCAGGTGCGGCTCGCCTTGGAACTGGTCGGGCTGGCCGACGACGCCGACCGCACGGCCAAGACGTACTCCGGCGGCATGATCCGCCGGCTCGAGCTCGCCCAGGCTCTGGTCAGCTCGCCGCGGCTGCTCATCCTCGACGAGCCGACGATCGGGCTCGACCCGGTCGCGCGCTCGTCGGTGTGGGACCGCATCTCCGCCATCCGCGAGGCGACCGGCATGACGGTGCTCGTCACCACGCATTACATGGACGAGGCCGAGCAGTACTGCGACCGCGTCGCCCTGATGCACGCCGGCCGGATCCGCGCGCTGGGCACGCCCGCCGAGCTGGAGGCCGGCCTCGGCCCGGAGGCCACTTTGGACGACGTGTTCCGGACGGTGACCGGGAACCGCCTCGACCACGAAGAAGGAGGGATCCGCGGTGTCCGTGCCACTCGCCGTACCGCCCGCCGCCTCGGCTGACCCCGGCCCGCTGCGCCGGCTGCGCGTGCTCGGCGCCCGCGTCGGCGCGATGTGCCTGGTGGAGCTGCAGAAACTGCGTCGCGATCAAACCGAGCTGCTGACCAGGGCGATCCAGCCCGCGCTGTGGCTGCTGATCTTCGGGGAGACGTTCACCCGGCTGCGGGCGATCCCGACCGGCTCGACGCCGTACCTCGACTTCCTGGCGCCGGGCATCCTGGCCCAGTCGGCGCTGTTCATCGCGATCTTCTACGGCATCCAGATCATCTGGGAGCGCGACGCGGGCGTGCTCGCCAAGCTCCTGGTGACCCCGACCCCGCGCGCGGCACTCGTCGCGGGCAAGGCCTTCGCCGCCGGGGTCCGCGCGCTCGTCCAGGCGCTGATGGTGCTGATCCTGGCCGCGGTCCTCGGCGTCGGGCTGACCGCGAACCCGCTGAAGCTGCTCGCGATGGCCGTCGTCCTCGTGCTCGGTTCGGCGTTCTTCTGCTGCCTGTCCATCGTGATCGCCGGGATCGTGCGGTCGCGGGAACGGCTGATGGGCATCGGGCAGGCGATCACGATGCCGCTGTTCTTCGGCTCGAACGCGCTGTACCCGGTGGACCTGATGCCGCCGTGGCTGAAGGCGCTCAGCCACGTCAACCCGCTGAGCTACCAGGTCGACGCGCTGCGCGGCCTGCTCATCGGGACACCCGCCCACCTCGGGACCGACTTCGCCGTGCTGGCGGTGGCGACGGCGGTGGCCGTTGCGGTCGCCTCGGCCCTGCTCGGCCGGTTGGCCCGGTGAGGCACTCGTCTCACCGAACGGAGGCTTTATCGGCCGATGCCTAATGTCGAATTCGTGAAACGTCGCGGGGGCGTGGTCCCTTTTGCCGGATTGTGTGTGCTCGCCGGGATTCTGGTGGCCGGGACGGTGGCGCCCGCCGCCATCGGGGCGGGCCTGCTGTCCAATCAGGTCAGCGATTCGGTGGACGCCATTTCCGCCCGGCTCGCCGCGGCCGATCTGCCGCTGACCACGACGGTGACCGACCGCGACGGCACCCCCATCGCGACGCTCTACGCGCAGTACCGCCTCCCGGTCACCGCGGCTGGGATCGCGACCACGATGAAGGCGGCGATCATCGCCATCGAGGACCGCCGGTTCTACACCGAAGGCGGCGTCGACCTGCAAGGCATGCTCCGCGCGGCGGTCAACGACAGCGCCGGGGGCTCGCTTCAGGGCGCGTCGACGATCACGCAGCAGGAGGTCAAGAACTACCTCATCAACGTCGTCGACCGGAACGACCCCGCGGCCCAGCAGGCCGACCGCGAGGACTCGCTCGCCCGCAAGCTGCGGGAGGCGAAAATGGCCGTTCAGCTCAACGACACGATGAGCAAGGACGACATCCTGGCGAATTACCTCAACGTGGTCGAATTCAGCGGAACCGTGTACGGGGTCGGTGCCGCGGCCCAGGCGTATTTCGGGACGACCGCGGACAAACTGACCGTGGCGCAGGCGGCACTGCTCGCCGGAATGGTGAACAACCCCAGCGTCTACAACCCGTACACCCACCCGGACAAGGCGCTGCAGCGCCGCAACCTCGTCATCGACGACATGGTCACCAACGGCTCCATCCCCGCCTCGTACGCGGCGACGGCGAAGGCGGCCCCGCTCGGGCTGCTGCCGAACGGCCCGGTCACGCCGTCGGGCACGTGCCTCGGCGCCGCGCCGGACGCCGGATTCTTCTGCGCCTACGCGGAAAGCTACCTGGTGCACGCCGGGTTCACCGCCGACCGGCTGGCCACCGGCGGGTACACGATCAAGACCACCCTCGACCCGCGCGTCTCCCAGGTGAGCAAGGACGCCGTCGACGCGAACGTGCCGACCACCCAGGACGGTGTGGCCAACACCTTCGCCGTCGTCCAGCCGGGCCAGGGCGGGCACCAGGTGCTCGCCATGGTCGCGAACCGCAACTACGGCACCGATCCGGCGCGGGGCGAGACGTCGACCGACATCGTCGCCGACGCGAGCAACGAGTTCGGCGCGGGCTCGTCGTTCAAGATCTTCACCTCGGCCGCGGCGCTCGTCACCGGCCAGGCGGGCCTCGACACCCCGCTGCCCAACCCCGACAGCCAGTGCTTCCCGGTGCCGGACGCGCATTCGTCGTGCTACACCGTCCACAACGACGGCCACTACGCCGACCCGATCACCCTCGCCGACGGGCTGGCGACATCGCCGAACGTCGCGTTCGTCGGGCTCGAGAGCCAGGTCGGGATGCCCGCCGTGCTCGACATGGCCGCCAAGCTCGGGCTGCGCAACACCCTCGCGACCAACGACGCCGGCCGCACGCCGGACCCGAAGTCCGGCAATCCGCAGTACAGCGAGCCGCAGTCGCAGTACTTCCGGAACCTGCTGTCGTTCACCCTCGGCAACAGCCCGGTGAGCCCGCTGGAGATGGCCAACGTCTCGGCGACGCTGATGAGCGGCGGCGTGTGGTGCCCGCCGAACCCGATCCTGTCGGTGACCGACCGGAACGGCAACGCCGTGCCGGTCGCGCAGCAGGCGTGCGAGCGGGTCATCCCCGAGGGCGTGGCGGACACCCTGGAAGCGGGGCTGAGCAAGGACACCACGAGCGGCACGTCCGCCGAAGCGGCCCGCGCGGCCGGCTGGACCCGGCCCGACATCGGCAAGACGGGCACGACGCAGCAGAGCGAATCGGTCGCGTTCGTCGGCGGTGTCGACGGCTACGCGGTTTCGTCGATGGTGTTCGCCGACGGGCCGCACCCGCGGGAGATCTGCCCGGGCACGCCGGTGCACCTGGGCGACTGCGGCCACGGCGCGTTCGGCGGCACGGTCGCCGCACCGCCGTACTTCCACGCCATGAGCCGGCTGCTGGCCGGGGTCCCCGACCAGCCGATCCCCGCCGCCGACCCGGCCTACCTGGCGGCGCGGTCGTGACCTACCGCGGTTCGAGGAAGACGAGCGGGATCTCGCGCTCGGTCTTCGTCTGGTACTGCGCGTAGTTCTTGAAGTCGGCGGTGATCTTCGGCCACAGCCGGGCGCGCTCTTCGGCGTCGGCCACGCGGGCGCGCATCGGCTTCTTCGGGCCGCCCTTCAGCGAGACCTCGACGTCGGGGTGGTCGCGCAGGTTGAGGAACCACGCGGGGTGGGTGTCGTCGCCGCCCCGCGACGCCACGACGACCACCGCGTCACCCTCCTGGTGGGGCGAGGTGAGCAGCACCGACCGCGGCTGCCCGCTCTTGCGGCCGACGGTGGTGAGTTCCAGCACGGGCATGGCGACCTGCCAGCCCACCCGCCCACCGGTGAGCTTGATCAGGCCGCGGTGCACGGCATTCATGGTCTTCAGGGCGAAGTCGCTCGGCATGATCCCAATCTAGCCCTGCGGCTTCCGGCGTCGCGGTACGGCCCGAATGTCCGGTTCGCCGGATGCGGGTCCCGACGGGATCGGCCGGGATCGGCAAAACCGCCCCGGCAACCGGCAACGGTGTGCGAGGCTGCGCGGCGAGGGAAGAACCGGAAGAGAGAAGACCGATGCTGATCTGGGGCTGGCGCACGCGCATCTACGTGCTGGCGATGACGACGTTCTTGTGCGGCCGGTGCGGTAACCCGGCTGCGCACGCGGTGCGCAAGGCGGTCACGAAGTTCACGCTGTTCTTCATCCCGCTGTTCCCGATCAGCGTCAAGTACACGGCACAGTGCACGTTCTGCGGGATCGAGAACCGCATCCCGAAGGAGGACGCGCTGCGGCTGCAGGCCCAGGAGGAACAGGGCCAGGCCCGGCAGCAGGCGGCGCCGGGATACCCTCCGCACCCTTCGCAGGGCGCGGCTCCGCAGGCCGGGTTCCCTCAGCAGGGGTATCCGCAGCATCCTTCCCAGCCGCAGGGGTTCCCGCAGCCGGGCCAGTTTCCGCAGCAGGGCCAGTAGGCACAGACCGGCGGCGGCGGTCCGGTGAGTGTCCGGACCGCCGCCGGGCTTGTCTCCCATTCGGGATTCCCGCCGTGGCAAGGGATCGAGCAGGCCGCCCGGCCACGCATCCAACCCGGCCCGGGATTCCACGACAGCCCGTACTCGGGCGGATCGCCCGGCCGCCGCATCCATCCCGGCCCGGAAGTTCCGCGGCAGCCGAGGCTGAGCCCTCCGGCCGCTCGGTGGCCGATCCGCGCGGCCGGGAGCCCGGCCCGGCCGTCTCCGTGGCAGTGAGGTTTCTCTGTCCAGTTGTCAAACAACCGCCGGTCGCCGGGTCAGGCGACCGATCTCTGCTCGGGGTTGACGAGGGCTTGGCCAGCGGGTGTCAGGACCGCCGGAACCAGCTCGCCCGGGCGGCCGGGGCGGGCCGCGCGGACCAGGCCCTGGTGGGCCAGTGCGTGGGCCGCGAACTGGTCGCCGCACGAGAGGCCGTCGATGAACAGGTCCGGTTCGCTGCTGCAGGACACCCGGCCGCGGCCGGCGCCGACTGCTCGGAGCATCGCCCGCATCCGGTGGTTGACCACGGGGTGCGCTGCCGGTGAGCCGGTCTTCTCGTTCCCGTTCATAGCGGTCCTTCCCGCTCGTGGTTCGGCCTCTACCCCTGCGTCGAATCGGTGGGCGTGATTTCGACAGCGGGTCCGGGCCGGAGCGTCCCCCTCATCGTCACCGCAGGCGATCCAGCACGGGTCGAAGCCTCATCGACAGGCGTTCGGAGGCCGGCCGCGAACGGATGGGAATCAGAAGGGCGGCTTCACCGCGCCCACCGGTTCCGGCGTCCAGGCACTGCTCCCTTCGCCACCCGTCGCGCGGCTGACCTTCGTCACCTTGGCGGTGGCGTACCGCAGCGATGGCCCGATCTCCTCGACCTCCAGCTCCACGACTGTGCGCTTCTCGCCCTCCTTCGTGTCGTACGACCGCTGTCTCAGCCGGCCGTGGACGACCACGCGAGCGCCGCGGACGAGCGACTCGGCGACGTTTTCCGCGTACTCCCGCCACAAACTGCAGCGCAGGAACAGCGCGTCGCCGTCGCGCCAGGCGCCGGACTCGCGGTCGAACACCCGCGGGGTGCTCGCGACCGTGAAGTTCGCGACCGCCGAGCCGGCCGGGGTGAAGCGCAGGTCGGGGTCGCTCGTCAGGTTGCCGACCACGGTGACCGTCGTTTCGCCTGCCATCGATCTCTCCTCGTCTTCCGGGTGCGGGGTGCACCGCTCTTGCCGATGAGGAGAGCACGGGGGTCCGACAATTCCGGACCGGGCGACGAGATGCCGACACCCGGCCGGGGTGGTTACCTGCGGCCATGCCGACGGCGTTTCAGCAGGAGCTCGTCACGCTCGCCCACCGGCTGGCGGACCTGTGCGACCTCGTCGCGAGCACGCTCGAGGAGGCCACTCGCTCGGTGCTGGAAAGTGACCACACGCTGGGCGGACGGGCGCGGGAGCAAGCGGCGGCGGTGACCTCGCTCGGGGCCGCGTGCGAAGACCAGGCGTGTGCGTTGCTGGCCTTGCACGCGCCGCGGGAGGCGGAGGTGAAGGCGGTCGTCGCGGCCGTGCACACCGCCGCGGATCTCACTCGGATGGGTGGTCTTGCGCGGGAGGTCGCCGAGGCGCGGGAATCCGTGCCGCCGGAGGTGCGTCCCGCGCTGGGCCGGCTGGGCGACCACGCGGCCGCCACCGCGCGGGCCCTGCGCGAGGTGCTGGTCGGCGGGGACGGGACGGGGCTCGGTGACGCGGCGGCGCTCGTGGGGGCGGCCGAGCGGGAAGTGCGGGAGTGGGCGGACGGCCGGGAGGGGTTGCGCGGGGCCGGTTTCGCGGTCGAGCTCGCGTTGCTTGCCGCGGTCTACGGCCGGTTTGCCGCGACGGCGGTCCGGATCGGGCGCCGGGCCGCGGGGTTCGCGCCGGTGGGGGCTTAGCGGCTCGGTGGTGGGCGCGTTGGCTGCGCGCGGGATGCGGCCGCGGGTGGACCGTTGCCTGGATCCCGCCGATCGACGCTCAGCGGGACGGATCGGCTGCGCCGAGATGCGACTGCGGGCGGCCCGATCACCAAGCTGCCCGGACCCGCCGATCGACGCCCGACGGGACGGGGATCGGCTGCGCTGAGATACACCTGCGGGCGCCCAGCCACCAGGCTGCCGAGATCCCGCCTGGCGACGCCCGGCGGGACGGGGATCGGCGCCCCGCGCGCCGATGGCGCTCGACAGCCTGGGCTGCCGGGACACCGCCCAGCCGCGCCCCAGCGGGCATCGCGACTACCGTGGCGGGCATGAGCAACACCGAGGCCGCCCCGGCCGAACTCGCCTGTGGCGATCGGCCCGCGGCCGCCGATCCTGATCGGCCCCTTGTCGAGGTGCTCGCTCCGCGCGCCGTGCCGCTCGGCGGGCCGCGCGCCATGCGGGTCCGGCGGACCCTGCCGCAGCGGTCGCGGTCGCTGATCGGCGCCTGGTGCTTCGCCGACCACTACGGCCCCGATGCGGTCAGCGGGCCCGGCGCGATGGACGTCGCGCCGCATCCGCACACCGGGCTGCAGACCGTCAGCTGGCTGTTCTCCGGCGAGATCGAACACCGCGACAGCCTGGGCACGCACGCGCTGGTCCGCCCCGGCGAACTCAACCTGATGACCGGCGGGCACGGCATCTGCCACTCCGAAGTCTCGACCGCCGCCACGAAGACGCTGCACGGCGTCCAGCTCTGGGTGGCCCTGCCCGAGCGGCACCGGCACACGGCACGGGCGTTCGACCACTACGTCCCTTCGGTGAACCGGATCGAAGGCGCGGAGATCCGCGTGTTCCTCGGCTCGCTGGCCGGCCGGACGTCGCCGATCCCGACGTTCACCCCGCTGCTGGGCGCGGAAGTCGTGCTGGGACCGGACGCCCACATGTCGCTCGGCGTGGACCCCGGCTTCGAGCACGGCGTCCTGGCCGACACCGGCGACGTCGTCGTGGCCGGGACCCGTGTCCGGGCCACGGAGCTGGGCTACGTCGGCACCGGGGTGCGGTCGCTGACCTTGAGCAACCGCGGCACCGAACCGGCCCGGTTCCTGCTGCTGGGCGGCACCCCGTTCGACGAAGAAATCCTGATGTGGTGGAACTTCGTCGGCCGCACCCACGAAGAGATCGCCGCGTTCCGCGAAGCGTGGGAAGCCGGGTCGGACCAGTTCGGCAGCGTCACGGGCTATGCGGGCGAGCGCCTGCCCGCTCCCGCGCTGCCCGCGGTCCGCATCAAACCCCGCCGCAACCCTGGCTCAGGCCAGGAAACCGCCCACGGCTGACCGGAAAGCCGGCGCGTCGTCCAGCCACGGGTAGTGCACGGCGCCGGGCAGGACGACGGCGCGGCCGTCCGGGAACAGCGCGGCGAAGCGGTCCGCAACCGCCGGGCCGGCGATCCAGTCCAGTTCGCCGGCCAGCACCAGCACCGGAGCGGTGACGGCGCCGAGCGCGGCCCGGGTCGTCTCGGGCTCGAAGGCGCCGGCGGAGTTGTAGATCCGGGCGGCCACCCCGTTGCGCTGGCCTGGTTCGCCGGCCTGGTGCTGCCGGGCCGCGGCATCCCAGCGGCCGTAGTACAGCGGCGCGAAGGCGGCCCAGTCCGCACTGGTCGCCTTCTTCGCGGCGATCGATTCGTAGGCGGCGGCCGCGGCGGCGAACCAGGGAGCGCCGGACCGCCGGGCCATGATCCGCCGCCTTTCCCCCGGCGAAACGTCGAAGCCGACGGCACGCGGGCTCGGCGCGATCAACGCGAGCCGGCTCAGGCGCCGCGGGTACCGGGCCGCGTACCGGACGGCCAGGCTCGCCCCGGCCGAGTGTCCGAGCAGGTCGAAGCGTTCGAGGCCGAGGTGCTTGCGCAGCGCCTCGACGTCCTCGACCTGGCGGTCGCACCGGTAGGTGGCGGGGTCGGCGGGCTCTTCCGAGTCGCCGGTGCCCCGGAGGTCCAGCACGGCGAGGCGGCGCCGGGTGGACAGGCCGCCGAGATCCCCGAGGTAGCCGCCGGCCCGCATCGGGCCGCCGGGCAGGCAGACCACCGGTGGCCCGGCGCCCGACCCCCAGAGGTGGACGGCGAGCGCGGTTCCGTCCGGCGCGGAGAAGATCGGCACTCCCCGACCCTGGCATCCCCGGGCCAGGGGGAACAAGATTCAGCGCTCCCGGGCGAGGTAGGCCTCCAGCGTCGCCATCCGGTGCCCGCGCGCGAACCGCTCCACCTCCTCCGGTTCTCCCCCGCCCTCGATCAGCGCCAGCAGCCGCTCGTGCTCGACGACCGACTCCGGCGCCCGGCCCGGCACCGACGTGAACGTGCTGTCGCGGACCGCCGCCAGCCGGGTCCAGCAGCGCTGGACCAGGTCGACCAGGTTCGGGTTGGGGCAGGCGCCGAACAGCACTTCGTGGAACTCGGCGTTCAGCGCGGTGAACGCCACCGGGTCGAACTCGGCGAGGCTGCGGCGCATCCGGTCGTTCAGCTCGCGGGCGCGTCCCAGCGTCTCGGCCGTCAGCAGCGGCGCCGCGAGGCCGGTGGCCGCGCCCTCGACGATCGCCACCGTCTGCATCGCGTGCTGGTAGGCGACCGGATCGGTGGCCACCACCCGGGCGCCGACGTTCCGCTCGAACTCGATCAGCTCCTCGGCCTCCAGCCGGCGCAGCGCCTCGCGGACCGGCACCGCGCTGACGTCGAGCTCGCGGCCGATCTGGTCGAGCACCAGCCGGTAGCCGGGCCCGTAACGCCCGGCAAGGATCCGGGCTTTGATCGTCTCGTAGGCCAGCTGCGACTTGGTGACCGGTCTTTCCGCGGACGCACCAATCATGTAGGAAACCATATATGGTCCGTCGATTCCCAGGAGGCGATGCCGATGTCCCCGGTGATCCCGACCGCGGCCGACCTGATCGTCGGCGGGCTGCGCGCCCACGGCGTCGACACCGTCTTCGGCCTGCCCGGCGTGCAGACCTACGACCTGTTCGACAGCCTCGCTCGCACCGGCGGCGACATCCGAGTGATCGGCGCCCGGCACGAGCAGACCGTCGCCTACATGGCGTTCGGGTACGCCCAGGCGACCGGCCGCACCGGCGTCTGCACCGTCGTCCCCGGCCCCGGTGTGCTCAACGCGTCGGCCGCGCTGCTCTCGGCGTACGGCGCGAGCGCACCGGTGGTGTGCTTGACCAGCGAGATCCCGCGCGCATTTCTCGGCCGCGGGCTCGGGCACCTGCACGAAATGCCCGACCAGCTGGCGACCCTGCGCTCGATCACCAAGTGGTCGGCGCTGGTCGAGCACCCGGTGCAGGTGCCGGACGCACTGGCGACGGCGTTCCGGGAAGCGGCAGGCGGTCGGCCCCGGCCGGTCTCGCTGGCGGTGCCGTGGGACGTGCTCGGGCTGCGCGCCCCGGCCGCCGTCACCGGCCCGCTGCCGCTGCCCCGCCCCGCCGTCGACCCGGTTGCCACGGAGAAGGCCACGGAGTTGCTGCAATCGGCGAAGCACCCGATGATCATGGTGGGCGGCGGCGCCCGGCACGCCGCCGCCGAGGTCCGGGCGCTGGCGGAGCGGCTGCAGGCGCCGGTGGTGCCGTTCCGCGGCGGGCGCGGCATCGTGGGCGACGACCACCCGCTCGGCTTCACCTGCGTCTCGGGCTTCGAACGGTGGCCCGAAACCGACGTCGTGATCGGCATCGGGTCACGGCTGGAGCTCTCCTGGTTCCGCTGGCCGGGCAAGCCCGCCGGCCTGAAGACGATTCTTCTCGACATCGACCCGCGGCAGGCGACCCGGCTCGAAGCGGACGTCGCGATCGTCGCCGACGCCGCCGACTCGACAGCCGCGCTCACCGCCGCCGTCGGTCCACAACGGACGGACCGGACGGCGGAGTTCACCGCGCTGAAAGCCGCCGTGGCCGAGCGCGTCACCGACGTCGGGCCGGAACTGGAGTACCTCCGGGCGATCCGGGACGTGCTCCCGCGCGACGGCTTCTTCGTCGAGGAGATCTGCCAGGTCGGCTTCGCGTCCTACTTCGGGTTCGAGGTCTACGCCCCGCGCACGTTCGTCACCTGCGGTCACCAGGGCACGCTCGGCTTCGGCTACCCGACGGCACTGGGCGTGCAGGCGGCCTTCCCCGGCCGTCCGGTGGTTTCGGTGGCCGGGGACGGCGGCTTCATGTTCGCCGCGCAGGAACTCGCCACGGCCGTCCAATATGGACTGAGCGTCGTCGCCGTGGTGTTCGACAACGGCTACTACGGCAACGTGCACCTCGATCAGGAGCGGCTGTTCGAGGGCCGCGCGCTGGGCGGCCGGCTGGGCAACCCGGACTTCGCCCGGCTCGCCGAGACGTTCGGTGCGCTCGGCCTGACCGCACGCACCCCGGACGACCTGCGCGACGCGCTGGACAAGGCGTTCGCCGCGGGCCGTCCGGCGCTGGTGCACGTGCCGTGCGAACTGGGCGTGGGCACGTCGCCGTGGAAGTACCTGATGCCGGAGTCGGACCGCAGCTAGCCGAGCCGCTTCCGGGGCCGCCCCGGCCGGACGGGCACGGGTGCGGGGTGGAAGTCCTGGCGCCGCAATGGGTGCTGACGGCCAGTCACTGTGCGGGCCGGAACCCGACCGGAGCGCGGGCAGGTGTTCCGAAGGGCCGGCAGCAGGACGCCGCGATCCGCTACGCGAGCGGCCCGGGCTGCGCACCGTGGCACGGCACGTCCGGCGCCGCCCTCCTGGGCCCCGACGGCACCACCGTCGCCGGGATCCACAACACCCACAACGACTCCGGCGAGCAGTGCTCTGCGGACAACCCGTGCGAGGTCGACTCGGCCGGGGCGGTGACCTCGGTGCCGGGGCGTGGTTACGGCCAGCAGGTGGCCGGGATCGCGGCCTGCCTGAAGGGGTCGGAGGTGGACCTGACCCGACCCGGCTGCCCGCTCACGGGAGCCTGACCAGGCGTTCCAGCACGGCGAAGATCCGGTCGACGTCGGCCCCGGTCGTCCGCCAGTTGCTGAAGGCGGCGCGCAACGCCGGGCGGCCGTCGTACACCGTCGGCGTGAGGAACGTCGTCCCGTCCTCGGCGATGTCGCGCACCAGCGTGTCGATCCGGTCCTGCGTGACCTCCCCGGCCGGGGTGAAGCAGACGACGTTGAGCCGGACCGGCGCCAGGAGGTGCCAGTGCGGCGAGCCGTCGATGCGCGCGCCCAGGTCGCGGGCCAGCGCGACACAGCGCTCGACGATCTCGCGGTGCCCGGCGCGGCCGTACGCCACCAGCGAGAACCAAGCCGGGAGCGCGCGCAGCCGCCGGGAATTCTCCGGCGTCAGGTGCAGGAAGTCCGGCGTCTCGCCGATCTCGCCGAGGTAGGCGGCGTTGTTGCTGAAGACGCGCAGCTGCAGGTCGCGGCGGCGGGTGAACTGGACGGCCGAGTCGTAGGGCACGTTGAGCCACTTGTGCAGGTCGACGACCACCGAATCGGCCTGGTCGAGACCGGCGGTGAGCGCCGCGTGCTCCGGGACCAGCGCGGCGAACCCGCCGAACGCGGCGTCGACGTGCAGCCAGAAGCCGTACCGCTGCTTGAGGGCGGCGATCGCCCGCAGGTCGTCGAAGTCGACGGTGTTGACCGTCCCCGCGTTCGCGACGACGACAGCGGGGCCGTCGAGCGTCTCGAGCGCTTCGGCGAGCTTCGCGACGTCGACGGCTTCGCGGCCCGGGAGCACCGGCACCTTCCGCAGGGCGGACCGGCCCATCCCGAGGAACGACAACGCCTTCAGGACGCTCGAATGCGGCGAACCGGACAGCACGGTGACGGGACCGAGCGCGGCGGCTCCCGCTTCGGACACGGCCACCCCGGCCCGTTCGCCGAGCCACTCGCGGGCGATGGCCAGACCGGTGACCGTGGACATCGTGGCGCCGGTGACGAACGCGCCGGAGAACTCCGGATCCAGCCCGAACAGCTCGGCCAGCCAGCCGACGGTCTCGCGTTCCAGGTCCTGCGCCGAGGAGTCCATGCCGCTGGCGGGATTCTGGTCGTAGGCGGCGGTGAGCCAGTCCCCGGCCAGGGACGCCGGGGTGGCACCGCCGGTCACGAAGCCGAGGTACCGCGGCCCGGCGCTGGCGGCGAAGCCGGGTTCCCAGCGCCGCGCGAACTCGTCCAGCGCACCCCGCGCACCCGCGCCGTCGGCCGGCAGGGGCAGCGGCTCCAGGGCGACGGGCGGGACGGCGGCCGCCCGGCGGTCCAGCCCGGCGAGCGCCTCGGCCGCGAGTTTGCTTGCGGCGTCGAGGAGATCGGGCAGGGCGTGCAGGTCATCGGCGAGCCTCGGGTCCATTTCGCCGACGCTAGGCTCGGCGGCACCCCGCTGTCGCGGGCCAATCCCCCGAAACTGGTCCGCTCACGCCGGGCGCGCGTGATTGGGCGGGCATCTCGCGTGATTGGGCGGGCATCACGGGTGAGTGCGGGGGACGGGGTGCCGGCGGAGGCGGCGGACCCGGGACTCGGCCGGGTCGAACGCCACCCGGCGCAACGGTCCCGCCAGCAACAGCACCACCGCCATCGACGACAGCGCCGCCAGCACCAGCGCCGCCACGAACTGGGCGGCGCCCGACGTCGCCGTCGCCAGGACCGCGTAGCCGGCCGGCACCAGGGCCGGCGGGGCCAGGAAGCCGGTCAGCACCGGCACCAGCGGCACCCGGTCACCGTCGGGGCGGCGGGCGGAGACCACCGCCGCCCCGGCGCAGGTGACCGCCGCGACCAGCAAGCCGCCGCCGACGGTGTCGCTCAACCGGTGCCAGCCCAGCGCCACCGCGGCCGCCGAGACCCAGGCGACGCCGAATCCCCCCGTCACCAGGGCCGCCCGCCGGAAGCGGCGGGGCAGGACGATCGCGAGCGCCACCAGCACGGCCATCGCCGCGCTGGCGTGCCCGCTCGGGAAGCTGTTGTGGCCCGCCACGCCGAGGCGGTCGCCGGTGCCCGGGCGGTCCAGGACGTACAGCTTGAGCAGCTGCGCCACCACCAGCGGCGCGGCCAGCAGCACCAGCGTCATCACCCCGAGGGCCAGGCGCCGCCGCACCACGGAGATCGCCACGATCAGGACCGCCACCCCGCCGAGCACCACCACCAGGTCGGCCTCCCGCAGCGGGGCCGCCCAGTCCACTGTGGTCCCGGCGGACTGGGCACTGCGGACGACGCCGTTCTCGACGCCACGGCCGGCCTCCGTGCGGACGAAGAGCAGGTAGGCCGCGACGAAAGCCAGGGCGAACCCGGCCGCGCTCGCCGCCAGGACCGCCGTGCGGGACGCGGCCCGGGGCACCGGCGCGGGCCGGGCCGGGCGGGTCGCGGAGGGTGCGTCGGTGAGGATCACTGCCATGTCCCCGAGTCTGGAACGCGCTTTTCGGGATCCCGTCAGCGCGATGTCATGGTTTCGCTACAAGATCCGCCCGGGTCGCCATGACGTGCACTTTTCCGAATAATGGCGCCGTGGCCGAGGTACTGGTGGTAGAGGACGACGCGGCGGTGCGGGAGGGACTGCAGCTGGCCCTGCGCAGGCAGGGGCACGTGGTGCACACCGCGGAATCGGGCGAGCTCGGCATCGAGGTGCTCGTGCGCCACCGGCCCGACCTGGTCGTGCTCGACCTGATGCTGCCCGGCATGGACGGCTTCGAGACCTGCCGCCGGATGCGGGCGGCCGGCCCGGTCCCGATCATCATGCTCACCGCGCGCACCGACGACTTCGACATCGTGGCCGGGCTGGAAGCGGGCGCGGACGACTACGTTGCCAAGCCGGTCGAACCACGGGTGCTGGACGCCCGGATCCGGGCCGTCCTGCGCCGGGCGGCCGTCGAACGACCGGACGGGCCGGCGGCGGCCGAGGAGCGGCACGGCGACCTGGTGATCGACCGGGCCGCGCTCGAGGTGACCAAGCGCGGCGAGCCGGTGTCGCTGACCCCGACCGAGCTGAAGCTGCTGCTGGAGCTCTCGCGCACGCCCGGGCAGGTGTACAGCCGCCAGCAGATCCTCTCCGCCGTGTGGGACCACGACTACCTCGGGGACTCCCGGCTCGTCGACGCCTGCGTGCAGCGGCTGCGGGCGAAGATCGAGGACGTGCCGGCGAAACCGGAGCACGTGCAGACGGTCCGCGGGTTCGGCTACCGGTTCGGCCGGTCGTGACGGCACCGCGGGTCCGGTCGTGGCTCGCCGGGCTGCGGCCCCGGCTGGTGGCCGCCTTCGCGGTGATCATGATCCTCGGCGTCACCACCGCGGTGGGCGTGAGTTACGTCTTCGCGCGCCGGGCCATCCTGGAAGGCGTCCAGGACCAGACGATGCTGAAGCTGCGCGACCAGATCGTCGCGTACCTGCCCACCGTGTCGCTGCCGCCGTCGCAGGCCACGCTCGACGCCTTCGCGGCCACGCTCAAGTCCAGCAACGCACTCGTCGTCTACGGGAACCTGCACGCGACTTCGGGCCTGTCGATCGACGACGTGCCGGGCGACCTGCGCCACGCCGTGGCCACCACCACCAACATCCAGTTCCAGCGCGTCGACGTCCAGGGCTTCCCGCTGTTCTTCGTCGGCGTGCCGGTGCAGACCGGCGGCGGCAAGCCGAGCGGCCTCGAGGTCTACGCGATGACGCGGCTGATCGATCAGCAGGAAGCGATCGACGAGCTGGCCCGCAACGCCTGGCTGTACTCCGCGCTCGCGCTGCCGCTCGCGGTCGGGGTCGCGCTGCTGGCGGCGCGGCAGGTGCTGCGGCCGGTGCGCGCGCTGAACACCGCGGCGAGCCAGCTCGGCCGCGGCCGGCTGGACGTGCGGCTGCCCGCCAAGGGGTCCGACGAGCTCGCGCAGCTGGTCACGACGTTCAACCACACCGCCGCGGAGCTGGAGCGCACGGTGGGCACCCTGCGCGCGATGGAGGCGGACGCGCGGCGGTTCGTCGCCGACGTCTCCCACGAGCTGCGGACCCCGCTGGCGGCGATGAACGCGGTCACCGACGTCCTCGACGAGGACGCCGAGCAGCTGCCGCCGGACACCGCGGTCGCGGCGCGGCTGGTGTCGGCCGAGACGCGGCGGCTGACCCGGCTGGTGCAGGACCTGATCGAGATCTCCCGGTTCGACGCCGGGCGGGCGGAGCTGCGCCGGGAGGAGCTGGACGTCGCCGCGGCGGTCACCGACAGCCTCGCCGCGCGGGGCTGGGAAGCCGGGGCCGACCTGGTCACCGACCTGCCGGCCGGGATCACCGCCCGGCTCGACCGGCGACGGCTCGACATCGTCGTGGCGAACCTGGTCGGCAACGCGCTGCGGCACGGCGCGCCGCGGGTCGAGGTGGTGCTGCGCAAAGAGCTCGGCGACGTCGTGCTGACCGTCACCGACCACGGGCCGGGGATCCCCGCCGAAGCGCTGCCGAAGGTGTTCGACCGCTTCACCAAGGCCGACTCCGCCCGCGCCCGGTCCGGGGGCAGCGGCCTCGGGCTGTCCATCGCGCGGGAGAACGCGCGGCTGCACGGCGGCGACATCGTCGCGGCCAACACGGGCACCGGCGCCCGGTTCGAGCTCCGCCTGCCCGGGGAGGCGTGGTGAAGAAGCTCGTCGTCCTCGCGGTGCTGCTGCTGGTGAGCGCGTGCGGGGTGAAGCCGACGCCGGTGGTCGCGGCCGGCCCGGCGCCGACCCTGCGGGTCCCGGCGACCGACGGCCGCGGCACCGACCTGATCCTCTACTTCGTCCTCGACGACCGGGTGGCGCCGGTGGCGCGGTCGTCCGACGGGGTGGCAGGCGTCGAAGCCGCGCTGTCGATGCTGCTGGCCGGGCCGAGCACCGACGAGCGGGCCGACGGGTACACGACGGCCCTGCCCCGCCCGTCCGGCGCGATCACCGTCACCCCCGGCTCGCCGGCGACGATCGGCGTCCCGTTCCCGCTGCGGCCGCTCACCGGTGCCGGGATCAACCAGCTGGTCTGCACCGCGTTCGCGGCGCTGGCCGCCCAAGGCGGGTACGCCACCGGCGGCACCGTCGCCCTCGCCGGTCCGGACGTCCTGCTGCCGTACCAGACGTGCCAGGCGTGAGGGCCGGTGTCGACTTGCCGCCAAAGCCTCAGCCGGGATAGGGCCGCGCCGCCCGGGCCTCGGTCAGCGACCGGGCCCACCAGCCCAGCTGGTCGAGCATCGCCTTCGCGGCGACGCCCGCCGCGGCGTCGTTCGGCACGCCGTCGTCCCCGAAGCACCCCTGGGCACCGTGGAAGCTGACCGTTTCGCGGATCGTCACCGCGTGCAGCTCCGCGAAGACCGCCCGCAGGTGCTCGACCGCGCGCAGCCCGCCCGAAATCCCGCCGTAGGAGACGAAAGCGACCGGCTTGGCCCGCCATTCGGGCCGGTGCCAGTCGATGGCGTTCTTGAGCGAAGCCGGATAGCTGTGGTTGTACTCCGGGGTGACCACGACGAAGGCGTCGGCGGCTTCGAGCCGCGGAGCCACCTTCGCGACCTCGGCGACCACCGTCGCCGAAGGCGTGGCGCCGAAGGCCGGCATGACGAGCGGGAGGTCGGGCTCGGCGAGGTCGACGACGTCGACCGCGAAGCCGCCGTGCGTCCGGGCGACGCCGGCCAGCCAGTCCGCGACCACCGGCCCGAACCGTCCTTCCCGGACACTTCCGACGATCACCGCGACCCGGATCGGCGCTTCCGACACACTTCCTCCTTGACACGTAGGCATTGCTGCTGTCCGCACCAGGGTGGGACTTCAAGTTCGCTTGAAGTCAAGGGCGCCGCTGTGGTTGGGTGGGCACCATGGTGAACGCCACGGCCCGGCCGCTGCCCGACCTGACGGTCGGCGAGCTCTCCCGGCGCAGCGGAGTCCCCGCCTCGGCTTTGCGCTTCTACGAGGACGAAGGTCTCATCCACAGCCGTCGCACCGCGGGAAACCAGCGGCGCTACCGCCGGGACACGCTGCGGCGGGTGACGTTCATCCGGATGTCCCAGCGGGTCGGCATGCCGCTGTCGAAGATCCGGGAAGTGCTCGGCCTGCTGTCCGACGACCGCACGCCCACCCGCACCGACTGGGCGCGGATCTCCCGCTGCTGGCAGGACGACCTGAACGCGCGGATCCGCCAGATGGAACAGCTGCGCGACCAGCTGGACGACTGCATCGGCTGCGGCTGCATGTCGCTGGCCAAGTGCCGGCTCGCCAACCCCGGTGACCGGCTCGGCACCGACGGCCCGGGGCCGCGGCGCCTCGCCGACCACCGCGGGGAGGGCTACGAAGACTGACGTTCGAGGAGGCCGCGGACGTACATCGCCTGCCCGGCGTGCTGGATGTCGTCGTCGAGGACGCTGATCAGGCGCACGCCCAGCGACACCGGCGGGTCCCACGCCTCGTCGACGATCCGGTCGAGGTCCTTCTCGCCGAGGCCGGCGACGAACCGGACGGTCTGCTCGTGCACGGCGTCGTAGTAGCCGGTGAGCAGGTCCGGTTCGTCGACGCGGACCGCTTCGACGTCGGCCGGGCGGTGGCCGTAGCCGGTGTCACCGGCCGGGAACGGGAGGCCGAACCGGGAAAGCCAGTCCTGGCCGGTCCACACCTGCTCCGTCCCGGCCACGTCGGCGACGTGGTCGTCCTGGACCCGGCTCAGGTGCCACACCAGCCAGGCGATCGAGTTGGCCTCGTCGTCCGGCCGGGTCCCGAGCTGCCCGGCGGTGAGCCCGTCCACCGCCGCGTGCACCGTGCCCTGGACCCGGCTGAACCCTTCGACGAGCAGATCGGCCACGTTCATTCCGGCTGCCTCCCGTTGCTTACACCGTTTCCCGGCAGTGCTACCCGATCATGCCCGCCGGCAAACGGCGTCCGCTACCGGGGCAGCAGCTGGTCGAAGAACGAGCGGTAGCGGCGCAGCGCGATCCGCAGCTCCTCGGTGGCCGGTTCGCCCTGCTGCCACTGGGATTCCAGCTCGCTCTTGTGCTCGGCGAAGGTGGTGGCCAGCGCGCTGATCACGGCGGCGACGAGCTCGTCGGCCTGCCGGACCGCCTGCTTCGGGTCGTCGACGAAGCCGGTCTGGACGTTCTGCCAGCGCTCGCGGAAGCCGGTGACCTTCTCCTCGTCGATCAGCTCCGGCGTCTCCACGTCGCCATCCGACGCGGCGGGCCGCTCCACGTCCCCGCCCGAGCCGGCCGGTGTCTCGACGTCGCCACCCGACGCGGCAGGCGTCTCCACGTCCCCGCCCGAGCCGGCGGGCGTCTCGACGTCGCCACCCGAGCCGGCGGGCGCTTCGACGTCCCCGCCCGAGCCGTAGGAAGCGGTGGTGTCGTCGGTGTCGTGCCGCCCGGCCGAGGCCAGGTCGGCGGTGCTCAGGTTCTGGTCGTCGCCGGCGGTGTCCGGTTCGCGGAAGTCGGCCCGGTCCTGGCCGGGGACGTCGGCGTCGCTGTCGTCCCGGTAGCCGCCGGTCTCGTGCACGTCCTCACGCCCCGTCAGGTCCTGCTCGTCCTCGGCGTCGTGCCGCGTCAGGTGCTCGGTCATGGTCAACGTCCTCCATTCCACTCGGTCCGCGGGTTCGCGGACGCCTGGCGCTCGGTCTCGTGACGGTCGGTGTCGTGACGCTCGGTGTCGTGACGCTCGGTGTCGTGACGCTCGGTGTCGTGACGGCCGGTCTCGTGGCGGTTACTGTCGTCACGGCCGGTGTCGCGGCGGTTGGCCGCCCGCTGCTCGGCGCGGTCACCGTCGCGGTCGTGCCCGCCGTGGTCGTGCCCGTTCCGGCGGTCGTGGTGGTCGTGCTGCTCGTCGTCGGCACCGTCGGTCAACAGGTCCTCGAACACGGTGCGGTAGCGCACCATCGCGTCCCGCAGGTCCTCAGTGGACGCTCCATCACGCTTCTGCTGCGTGGTGTGCGCGGCCCGGTAGTGCTCGAGGGTCTTGGCGTGCCGCACGGAAAGGTCGGCCACCTGCTGCTCGTAGCCCTCGGTCGGGTACCCGCGTTCGGCCATCAGCGAGTTCAGCAGCTGGTCGGCCTCGGCGACCGCCGCGGACGGCTGGTCGACGAACTTTTCCTGCACCTGCGCCCATTCCCGGGCGTAGCGCTCGCGCGCCGACGCCGAAAGCGGCCGGATGTCGAGCTCCTTGTGCCGGCGTTCCCGCTCGGCGAGCTCGCGCTGCGCGGCACGGGGGCTGTCCTTCTCCGCGACCGCGCGGTCGTATTCGGGACCGAACCGCTGCTGCAGCCGTTTTCGTTGCATCTCCTGCGTCACCAGCCAGATCACGGCGCCGAGCACCGCGACGGCCACGACGACGATCAAGACGATCAGCCATGTGGGCATCGCTCAAACTCCTTCAAGGATGTCAAGCCCCCGATGGGATCGGTGTTCCCGGATTACCTCGGCCGAAAACGGGCAGGGGGCTCCCGACCTCGGGATTCGGCCGTCCGGCGGCGTCGATACGGCCGGATGACCGCGACCCGCGCGGGGAAGTCACGGTGATGACACCGCGTAGCGAGCAGCGTTATCAGGAAAGTGATATCCTTGATAACAGGTCGAGCGAACCGGCGGCCACCGAGGCCGCCCAGAGCGGAAGGAAGGAACCGATGAGCACCCCCACCGAGTCCCGCGTCGCCATCGTCACCGGCGGCTCCCGCGGCATCGGCCGCCAGGTCGCCGAGCGGCTGGCCGCCGACGGCATGGCGGTCGTCGTCGACTACGCGGGCAACGAGAAGGAGGCCACGGCCACCGTCGATGCCGTCACCGCGCGCGGTGGCCGGGCGATCGCGGTCCGCGCCGACGTGGCCGACCCGGCCGCGGTCGCTGAGCTGTTCGACACCGCGGAACGCACGTACGGCGGCGTGGACGTCGTCGCCCACCTGGCCGGCGTGATGAACCCGCCGACCCCGATCGCCGACACCGACTTCGAGGTCCTCGACCGCGTGCACCGCACCAACATCCGCGGCACGTTCGCGGTGGCCCAGCAGGCCGCGCGGCGGGTGCGCGACGGCGGCGCGGTGATCACCACCTCGACGTCGGTGCTCGGGCTGAACCTGCCCGGCTACGGCATCTACAACGCGACGAAGGGTGCGGTCGAGGCGATCACCATGATCCTGGCCCGCGAGCTGCGCGGCCGCGACATCACCGTGAACACCGTCGCGCCCGGCCCGACGGCGACCGCGCTGTTCCTCGACGGCAAGGATGAGGAGACCATCGCCCGGATGGCCGAGCAGCCGCCGCTCGAGCGGCTCGGGCAGCCGGAGGACATCGCCGAGGTCGTCGCGTTCCTGGCCGGTCCGGCGCGCTGGGTGAACGGCCAGGTGCTGCGCGCGAACGGCGGCATTGTCTGACGGGCATGCCTAACGGGTGAACCGGCTGACGATGACGTGGTCCTTCGCCGGCCCACGCACCGCCCACTCCTGCCGCCAGCGGGCGGCGCCGGTCACGCAGTACTCCCCGCGGTAGAAGTCGGCCCGGCAGGGGTGGTCCGCCGTCCAGTGGCCGGTGCGCAGGTCGAGGTCGTGGAAGAAGCCGCCGTGGTCGAAGTGGACCGCCGCGCGGCCGGGGCCCGCCGGGCGGTAGTGCAGGGTCCGGGTGACCGGCCCGGTGTACCCGCCGAGCCGCAGCTCGCCCTCCTCGTGGTAGACGAGGACGCCCCCGGCCTCGGTGAAGGTGGCGGTCCCGGTCACCTCACCCGCCGGGTCGCCGTCCGCGGTGCGGATTTCCCGGTCCAGGCGCCAGGCGCCGCCGAAATACGCGGCGAGATCGGGAACCGGCCAGTACTGCACCCCGCCAGTCTCCCATCCGGCGGCGGGGCGGCCCGGAACTGTCGGACCCCCGCTCTATAGTCGGGCGGGTGGCAGAGACCGACCTCGCACCCGCGTCCGACGCGCTGGAGATCCTCCGGCGCGTGTTCGGCTACGACAGCTTCCGCGGCGACCAGGCGGCGATCGTCGAGCACGTGATCGCCGGCGGCGACGCGCTCGTCCTGATGCCCACCGGCGGCGGGAAGTCGTTGTGCTACCAGATTCCCGCGCTCGTGCGGCCCGGCGTGGGCGTGGTGGTCTCGCCGCTGATCGCGCTGATGCAGGACCAGGTCGACGCGCTGCGCAACGCCGGCGTCCGCGCCGGGTTCCTCAACTCCACCCAGGACTACGCGGCGCGGCAGGAGGTGGAGACGGCGTTCCTGAACGGCGAGCTCGACCTGCTCTACCTGGCACCGGAACGGCTTTCGGTCGAATCCACCGTGCGGCTGCTCGACCGCGGCAAGATCTCGCTCTTCGCGATCGACGAAGCCCACTGCGTCGCCCAGTGGGGCCACGACTTCCGGCCCGACTACCTCCAGCTCTCGGCCCTGCACGAGCGGTGGCCGGACGTCCCGCGGATCGCGCTGACCGCGACCGCGACCGAGGCCACGCACCAGGAGATCGCCGCCCGGCTGAACCTCGACGAGGCCCGGCACTTCGTCGCGAGCTTCGACCGGCCGAACATCCAGTACCGGATCGTCGGCAAGAATTCGCCGCAGCGGCAGCTGCTGGAGCTGCTGCGCACCGAGCACGCCGGTGACGCGGGAATCGTCTACTGCCTGTCCCGGAACTCGGTGGAGAAGACCGCGGAGTTCCTGGTGCAGAACGGGATTCCGGCGGTGCCCTACCACGCGGGGCTCGACGCGCGCACCCGCGCGAAGCATCAGTCGCGGTTCCTGCGCGAAGACGGGCTGATCGTGGTCGCGACGATCGCGTTCGGCATGGGCATCGACAAACCGGACGTCCGGTTCGTCGCGCACCTCGACCTGCCGAAGTCGGTCGAGGGCTACTACCAGGAAACCGGCCGCGCGGGTCGCGACGGCCTGCCGTCCACCGCCTGGCTCGCCTACGGGCTGCAGGACGTCGTCCAGCAGCGCAAGATGATCGACACGTCCGAGGGCGACGAGGCGCACCGGCGGCGGCTGGGCGCGCACCTGAACGCGATGCTCGCGCTGTGCGAGACCGTCGAGTGCCGCCGCGTGCAGATCCTCAACTACTTCGGGCAGCAGGCCGGCCCCTGCGGCAACTGCGACACGTGCCTGAACCCACCGGAGAAGTGGGACGGCACGATCCCGGCGCAGAAGCTGCTCTCGACCGTCGTGCGGCTGCGCAACGAGCGGCGCCAGAAGTTCGGCGCCGGCCAGGTCATCGACATCCTGCTCGGCAAGGTCACGCCGAAGATCACGCAGTTCCAGCACGACACGCTGAAGACGTTCGGCATCGGCACCGAGCTGCGCGAGCCGGAATGGCGGGCGGTGGTGCGGCAGCTGCTCGCCCAGGGCCTGCTCGCCGTCGAAGGCGACTACGGCTCGCTCGTGCTCACCGAGACGAGCGCGGAAGTGCTGGGCGGCGATCGCCAGGTGCTGCTGCGCCGCGAACCCGAGCGGGCTGCGGCCGCGAAGGTCCGCAGCACGCGGAAGACCGCCGCCGCGGTGGTGGAGATGCCCGCGGAGGCGGCCCCGCTGTTCGAACGCCTGCGGGCCTGGCGGGCCGGGGTCGCGAAGGAACAGGGCGTGCCCGCCTACGTCGTCTTCCACGACGCGACCCTGCGCCAGATCGCCACGCAACGGCCGGCGTCGCTGGCGGATCTGGGCACGGTCAGCGGCGTCGGCGAGAACAAGCTCGCCAAGTACGGCGAGGGACTCTTGGAGGTCCTGACCGCCGGGTGACTTACCGTCCGGTGGCCGGGCCCGGGTGGCCCGGCTGCCCGGTCACCGAGTTGACCTTGCGGACCGCACCGGCGATCTGCTGGTGGTACTTGCCCTTGGTCTTGTCGTCGACGAACTTCGCGGCCTTCCCGACGGCCTGATTCACCTTTTCGGGGTTCTTCTTGGCGTACGCGCGGGCCGCCCCGGCGGCGCCGGCCAGTACGGTCAGCTTCTTCATCAGAGGCACGGTGGCCCTCCCTCGTCGGTTGCGGTCATCCTGACAACGCGGACGAACCACCCGGAGGTTCCCCGTGTGACGAGGGCCAAAACCTGGGCCCGCCGCGGCCGGCCCCGGAAATGGCCGCGCGGACCGCCGCCGCGCGGCCCTAGGCTCGCGATCATGCGCGACCTGGCCGCCCTGCCGAAGGCCCACCTGCACGTCCACCTGGAGAGCACGATCCGCCCCGCCACGCTCCGCGAGCTGGGCGAGGCGAACGGGGTCGACGTCCCGGGCGAGCCTCCGGTGTTCGACGGCTTCCGCGCCTTCGCCGACTACAACGCGCTCATCCGGTCCTGCCTCCGGCGTCCGGAAGACTTCGAACGCATCGCGCGCGAGTACGGCGAGGACGAAGCCGCCCAGGGCACGCGCTACGCCGAAGTCACCTTCACCGCGGCCTCGCACGGGGAACGGCTGGGTGACCTCGAAATGCCGCTGAAATCCGTCCTCAAAGGACTGTCGCAAAGCGAAAACCTCGAGTGGCGGCTGCTGCTCGACCACTCCCGGCGGCGGTCGGTCGAGCGGGCCGAGCGCACCCTCGATCTCGCGCTGAGGTACGCCGAAGTCTTCGCGATCGGTATGGCGGGCGAGGAAAACCACTCACTGCGGCCCTTCGCGCCGCTCTTCGGGAAGGCCCGTGCGGCGGGCATCCACCTGCTGCACCACACCGGCGAAGACGCCGGGCCCGACAGCATCCGCGAGGCGCTCGAAGTGGGCCGCACGGAACGGCTCGGCCACGGCATCCGCGTCCTCGACGACCCCTCGCTGGTCGCCGAGGTCCGTGCGCGTGGCCTGGCCCTGGAGGTGTGCCCGTCGTCGAACGTGACGCTGGGGCTGGTGCCGTCGCTGCCCGAGCACCCGCTCCCCCGCCTGCTCGAGGCGGGCCTGACGGTCACGCTCAACACCGACGTCCCGTCGGTCACCGGAACCGGCCTGGCCGGGGAGTACGCCCGCGTCCAACGGGCGTTCGGCTACGACGACACGAAGATGGCGGACTTCGCCCGTGCGAGCGTCACGGCGTCCTTCGCGCCCGAAGCGACCAAAAAGGCCATCCTGCGCGGCATCGACGCCTGGCTCACACCGGCAGCAGGCGGGTGACCAGCGTGCCGAGCTGGTGCACCGTGCGGCACTCGTGCATCTCGACGACCTCGGCGTACTCCAGCGCCGCCGAGTCCCCCGTGGACCACAGCGACCGCCGTTCCGGGTTGAGCCAGTGGACGTGCCGCGCGCGGGACTTGATCTCGCG
Organism: Amycolatopsis mediterranei; assembly: GCF_026017845.1. Lineage (NCBI taxonomy): Bacteria > Bacillati > Actinomycetota > Actinomycetes > Pseudonocardiales > Pseudonocardiaceae > Amycolatopsis > Amycolatopsis mediterranei. Next base: position 3,307,533 of record NZ_CP100416.1, on the reverse strand, counting down.
GACCGCGTCGAGGTTGGGGTCGCCGCCGTTGGTACGGGCATCACCGAGGATCAGCACCGACGTCCGCGGACCGATCGCGTCCGGCCAGTTCTCGGTGAACTGCCGCAGCGAGCCGCCGTAATCGCTGTGGCCGTCCCAGCGCACCAGCGCCGCTTCGGCCAGCATGCGCGCGCCGAGGTGCTCGGGGTCGGCCGCGCCGGTGGTGACCAGGTGGGTGACCTCGTCGGTGCTGTCGACGAAGGCGAACACGCGGATCTTGCTGAACTGGTCGCGCAGCGCCTGCACCAGCAGCATGGTGAAGTTCGCGAACCCGGCCACCGAGCCGGAAAGGTCGCACAGCAGCACGATTTCCGGCCGTCCCGGCCGCCGGTGGCGGTAGGCCGGCCGCAGCGGCACGCCACCGGTCGAGAGCGACCGGCGCAGCGTGCGGCGCAGGTCGATCTGGCCGCGCGTGGTGCGCTTGCGGCGGGCGGCCAGGCGCGTCGCCAGCTTGCGGGACAACGGCTGGATGGTGCGCCGCAGCTCCGCGAGCTGGGTGCGGCTGGCGATGAGGAAGTCGACCCGGTCAGGTGAGGGCGCGATGGCGTGCTTGGCGACGCGTTCGCGGCCGCGGACCTCGGCCGCACGGCGGCGCGCCTCCGTGCGGACCTGCCCGCGGAAGCCCTCGACGCGGCGGCGGATCTCGTCGCGGTCGAGCCGGTCGGTGAACTCGCCGCGCACGCCCCCGCCGCGGACGGTGGCCAGCACCCGGGCGATCAGCGTCTGCGGCTGGAGCCGCTCCAGGGTCTGGTGGGCGGAGAAGCCGCCGCCCGGGCCGGACGCCGAGCCGTACTGGCCCAGCATGTCGACGGCCAGGCCGGCGAGCTGGGACAACGCCTGCTGATCGCCGTCGGCGAGCGCGGCGGCCAGCTCTTCACGCAGCTCCTCCAGCGTCGACGGCCGCTCTTCGCGGGCCCGCTCGGGTGTGCCGATCCCCGCCGGGAAGTACAGGTCGAAGGCGGCGTCGAAGACCGCCCGCTGCCCGCCGCGCCGGACCAGCGCGGCCGCCAGACCTTCGCGGACCAGTTCGCGGTCGTCGAAACCGAGGACCTCCAGCGCGGCCGCGGCGTCGACCGTCTCGGCGGGGCCGGCCGGGATGCCCTGCGCGCGCAGCGCCTTGACGAACGCGGCGAGCCGCTCCGGCACGCCGCCGGTCACGACGCGTCCAGGACCTGTTCGAGCTTCAGGCCGGCGCCCGCCTTGGCGATGTCGTCCTGGTGCTTGAGCACGACGCCGAGGCTTTCCCGCACGACCCGCTCGTCCAGCGTGGCCGCCCCGAGCGCGAGCAGGGTGCGCGCCCAGTCGATCGTCTCCGCGACCGACGGCAGCTTGCGCAGGTCCATCGCGCGCAGCGCGGCGATCACCCGGACGACGGAATCGGCGAGGGCGGCGTCGATCCCGGGGACCTTGAGCCGGACGATCTCGCGTTCGAGGTCCTCGTCCGGGAAGTCGATGTGCAGGAACAGGCACCGGCGGCGCAGCGCCTCGGACAGCTCGCGGGTCGCATTGGACGTCAGCACGGCGAACGGCGCGCGGGTGGCGGTGATCGTGCCGAGCTCGGGCACGGTGACCTGGAAGTCGCCGAGCACCTCCAGCAGCAGGCCCTCGACCTCCATGTCGGCCTTGTCGGTCTCGTCGATCAGCAGCACGGTCGGCTCGTCCGACGAGATCGCCGTCAGCAGCGGGCGGCGCAGCAGGAACTCCTCGCCGAAGATGTCGGTGCGCGCGGCCTCCCAGGTTTCGTCGCGGCCGGCGGTGATCCGCAGCAGCTGCTTCGCGTGGTTCCACTCGTAGAGCGCGCGGGCCTCGTCGATGCCCTCGTAGCACTGCAGGCGCACCAGCCGCGAGCCGCTGACCTGGGCGACGGCCTTGGCGAGCTCGGTCTTGCCGACCCCGGCGGGGCCTTCGACCAGCAGCGGCTTGCCGAGCCGGTCGGCGAGGAACACGGTGGTCGCCACCGCCGTCGACGCCAGGTAACCCGCTTCGGCCAGCTTGGCCGAGACGTCGTCGACGGAGGAGAAGAATCCGGTGCCCACCACGTGCCTCCTAAGCGGTCGCTCACCCGGAGCGTACCGGAAGAGCGGGCTAGCATCGGCCGCGTGACCTACGTTGCCGCTTCCGGCCGAAACGACTCGATCCCCTACCGGCGCTGCGGGCGGTCCGGGCTCAAGCTGCCCGCGATCTCGCTCGGGCTGTGGCACAACTTCGGCCACGACCGGCCCCTGGAAACCCAGCGCGCGATCACCCGCCGCGCCTTCGACCTGGGCATCACCCACTTCGACCTGGCCAACAACTACGGCCCGCCGTACGGCTCGGCCGAGGAGAACTTCGGCCGGCTGCTGGCCACCGACTTCAAGCCCTACCGCGACGAGCTGGTGATCTCGACCAAGGCCGGCTACGACATGTGGCCCGGGCCGTACGGCGAGTGGGGCTCCCGCAAGTACCTGCTGTCCTCCCTGGACCAGTCGCTCGGCCGGCTGGGCCTGGACTACGTCGACATCTTCTACTCGCACCGCTTCGACCCCGAGACACCCCTGGAGGAGACCGTCGGGGCGCTCGACGCCGCCGTCCGCGCCGGGAAGGCGCTGTACGTCGGGATCTCGTCCTACAGCTCGGAGCGCACCGCCGAGGCCGCGCGGCTCCTGCGGGAACTCGGCACGCCGCTGCTGATCCACCAGCCGTCGTACTCGATGCTCAACCGCTGGATCGAGGAGGACGGCCTCCTCGACACCCTCGAGGAGGCGGGCGCCGGCTGCATCGCGTTCTCGCCGCTCGCCCAGGGCCTGCTGACGAACAAGTACCTGAAGGGCGTCCCGGCGGACTCCCGCGCGGCGCAGGGCAAGTCCCTCGACCCGGACACCCTCGACGACGACCGGCTGGGCCGCGTCCGCGCGCTCAACGACATCGCGGGCCGGCGCGGGCAGTCGCTGGCGCAGCTCGCGCTGGCGTGGGCGCTGCGCGACCACCGCGTGACGTCGGTGCTGATCGGCGCGAGCAGCGTGCAGCAGCTGGAGGACAACGTCGGCGCGCTCGGCAACCTCGAGTTCTCGTCCGAGGAGCTGACCGAGATCGACGGCCACGCGACCGACGCGGACATCAACCTCTGGAAGCGTTCGTCCGACTCCTGAGCTCAGCCGACGGGGGGTGCCCGCGGGGGCGCCCCCCGTTATCCACTTTACCGGTGAGCACCGACAGTTTCGGCGTCGCCGCCTTGGGCCTCCGCCGACAGGTCCTGCCACTGCGCCCAGGTCGCGAGCCGGTCCGCGTAAGCCTGCTGGACCATCGGGTAGAAGCCCTTCCCGAAGAGCACCCGAAGGGGTGGGTTGGCCGCGTCGACGACCTTGAGCAGGGCCCGGGCGGCGGCGACCGGATCCCCGGCCGGCTGCCTGCCCGAGACCTCGGCGAGGCGGCGGCGGAGCCCGTCGTAGACCGGGGTGGTCTCGGCGACGTGGCCGTTGGCCAGGGGGTCCGGGTTCTTGCCGTCGCGGGTGGCGTAGCCGCCCGGCTCGACGATCGTGACCTTGACGCCGAAGTCCGCGACCTCCTTGGCCAGGGTTTCGTTCAGGGCTTCGATCGCCCACCTCGACGCCTGGTACGCGCCGCCGAGCGGCATCGCGATGAGGCCCGCGGCCGACGACAGCTGGATGAAGTGCCCGGCGCCTTGTTCGCGCAGGATGGGCAAGGCGGCCTGGATGACCCACACCGGGCCGAACACGTTGGTCTCCAGCTGGGCGCGCAGTTCGGGCTCGGTCAGCTCCTCGATGGCGCCGATCTGCGCGTAGCCGGCGTTGTTCACGACGACGTCCAGCCGCCCGAAGTGCTCGGCTGCCCGCTTCACGGTCTCGAAGACCGCGGCCTTGTCGGTCACGTCCAGCTCCAAGGGAAGCACCGCGTCGCCGTAGCGGGCGACGAGGTCGTCGAAACTCCCGGTGGACCGCGCGGTGGCGGCGACCCGGTCGCCGCGTCCCAGGGCGGCCTCGACGAAACAACGGCCCAAGCCGCGCGACGAACCCGTGACGAACCAGATCTTGCTCATGGTGTTTCCGTTCTCCGCAGTGACATCCGCAGTGGCATCCGATCGCCCACAGGACACCGGCGGCCGGACGCCCGTGACACCCACGCAGTCGTGACGCCGGTCACTCACAGCCTCAACGTTTGACCAATTTTCGTATTTGGTCATACGATGGCACCATGCCTCCCGCCGAAGATCGCGCCCAACGGGCCGAGCGCATCCTCGACGCCGCCGCCGAACTGCTCCTGCGGGCCGGCTACCGGCGGACGACGATCGAAGACGTCGCCGAGCGGGCCGACGTCGGCAAGGGAACCGTCTACCTGCATTGGAAGAACCGCGAAGAGCTGTTCCTCTCCGTCCTGCTCCGCGAGTCGGTCGAGGTGCTCGAAGATCTCGTGGCGGCCATCGCGGCCGACCCGCTCAGCGTGCGGCTGTCGCGCCTGACGGAGATCCAGTACGCCAACGTGCTGGAGCGTCCGCTGCTCCGGGCCGGGTACGCCGACGACACCGAGACCCTCGGCAAGCTGCTGCCGAAGCTGCACGGCCAACTCGACCCCCGCCACGGGGAAGCCTTCGTCGAGTACCTGGACCTGCTGGCCGCCAACGACCTGCTCCGCACGGACCGGCCGGTCCGCGAGCTCGTCGTCGCCTTCCAGGCCGTGCTGAACGGGTTCCTCGGCGCCTCTCCCCCACCCGAACCGGCCCTGATCGCCGACACGATCGAGCACGCCTTCGAGCCGCTCGCCGTGTCGACGAGGCAGCTGCGCGCCGTGGCACCCCGGGCGCTGGAGCTGTTCACCGAAGCCGTCGCGCTTGACCGCAAACAGCTCGAACGCGCTTACTGAAAACCTTGGAGAACCTGTTGCGCACCGGAATCCTGATCGACGAACTCGGCGTCGGCTTCGACGCCATCACGGCACAAGCCCGCGAAGCGGCGAAGCTCGGCTACGGCACGCTGTGGGTGGCGCAACGCGGCGGCTGGGACGCGCTCACGGCGCTGCCCGCGCTCGCCGCGGCCGCCCCCGGCGTCGAACTGGGCACGTGCGTCGTGCCGACGTACTCGCGGCACCCGATCACCATGGCGGCGCAGGCCCTGACGGTCCAGGCGGCGGCCGGCGCGCCGGTCCACCTCGGCGTCGGGCTGAGCCACAAGTTCATCGTCGAGGGCGAGTTCGGCTACTCCTACGACCGCCCGATCCGCCACCTGCGGGAGTACCTGCAGGCGCTGAACCCGTTGCTGCGCGGCGAAAAGGCGGACGTCCACGGCGAGTCGCTGACGGCCGCGGGCGCGGTGAACGCGCCCGGCGCGGAGCGGCCAGCGGCGCTGGTCGGCTCGGTGAGCCCGCAGTCGATGCGACTGGCCGGCGAGCTGGCCGACGGCGTGATCACGACGTTCGCGGGCCCGCGGGCGACCGCCGAGTACGTGGTGCCGGCGCTGGGGAGCGCGTCCCGAGTGGTTTCCGGCCAGCTGATCTGCGTGACGTCCGAAGTGGACGAAGCACGGAAGCGGATCGAGGAGCTGTACGCCGGGGCGGGGAACGTCCCGGCCTACCGGGCGATCCTCGACCGCGAGGGACACGAGCGGGTTTCCGACAGCGCGATCGTCGGCGACGAGGAAACCGTGCGCCGCCAGGTAAAGTCCCTCGAGGAAGCGGGAGCGACGGAACTGCTGGTCATGCCGGTCGGTTCGGCGGAGGAGCAGGCCCGCACCCGCGAACTGCTGGCCGCGTGAACCGCCTCTGGGTCGACGACCTGCGCCCGGCCCCGGACGGCTGGACGTGGGCGAAGTCGAGCGCTGAGGCGATCGCCCTGCTCGGCGACGGCGACTTCGCGGCGATCTCCCTGGACCACGACCTCGGCGGCGACGACACGACCCGCCCGGTGGTGTTGTGGCTGTGCGAGCACGACCGCTGGCCGGCCGAGGTGCGCGTGCACACCGCCAACCCGGTCGGCCGCGAGTGGCTGACCGGAATGGCGCGGCGGTACGGCCCCGGCGTCCGCTAGCGCGGCGCCGGCAGGTGGGCCGCCTCCGGGAACAGGTTCAGCGCCCGCAGGGCCGCGCCCAGCTCGGCGATGTCCGCCGGGTTCGCCAGGGACCGGCCGAGTTCCTCGGTGATCCGCTTCAGGCGGTGGCGGATCGTGTTGGGGTGGCAGAACATCCGCTCCGACGTCAGCTTCGTCGAACCCTGGCAGTCGAACCACGCGCGCAGCGTCAGCAGCAGCACGTTGCGGTCGTCGCCCGGGAGGTCCAGGAGCGGCTGGAGCACGTGGTGGGCCAGCTGCACCGAGGCCTCCGGGGCACTGGCCACCAGTCCGGCCAGCGGCGACTCGGTGAACTGGACCAGCCCGGGCGTCCCCGGCGTCATGCTCGACAGCGCCACCCGCGCGAGGTGCAGCGCGCGGGCGGTGTTGCCGAGGCCGGTGAACACCGGGCTCATCCCGACCCGGCCCACCGGGTGCTCGCGGACGAGGTCGACGATCGCCGAAGCCGCCGCGGGGTCGCGCAGGGACACCACGCCGACCTGGAGGTCCGGCGTGAGCCGCCACGCCGAGGCGTGCTGGAGCGCGCGCAGCCGGGCCTCGATCTGCGGCAGCGGCTCCTGGCCCAGGCGCGGGGTTTCCGCCGCGACGACGACGAACGTGCCGTCCAGGGACAACTCGAGCACGCGGGCGATGTCCCACAACGTGCCCTCGGTCGCGGCGCCGCCCGCGAACAGCGCCTCCACCAGCGCCGAACGCCGGTTCTGGTGGGCCACCATGACTTCCGCGGTCGTGTCCCGGTAGGACGTCGTGAGGGCCTCGGCGAGGTCGTCGATCAGCGCCCAGATCGCCGTCGTCGCGGCGACCAGCCCGGCCAGGTCCTGCCCGCGGGCGGTCAGCTCGACGAACCGGTGCCAGACCTCGGTGAGCCCGATCCGGTAGGCCCGCAGCAGCTCCGGCAGCGGCGCGCCCTGCAACGCCCGGGCGCGGCCGGTCGCGCGGGCCTGGGACAGGTCCGGCACGTCCGAGCCGCGCAGGGTGCGCATCACGTGCTCGAGGTTGGCCCGCACCGAGTTCCGCAGCTCGGCGTGCGTGACGAACCGGGCGTCGGCGTAGACCGGCATTTCGGCGCGGATCTGCCGCACGGTGCTCTCGACGAGTTCCGGCATCGCCGCCTCGACCTCGGTGGCGAGGACGGCGACGCGCGGGGCGAGCCCGTCGGACAGAAGCGCCGGGTAGTGCATGGTGGCCTCCGGTCCCCGGCCTCCTCGTCGAGGTCCGGGACCGACAGCTAACCCGAACGAGGCCACCACGTTCGGGTGAACTTGCGACACGCACCGCGGATGCGGAGGTTCTTTTGTGGAACCTCCGCATCCGCGTCAGGCCAGCTTGGCGGCCGCGCTCTTGATCGCCTCCCGGATCCGGAAGTAGGTGCCGCAGCGGCACACGTTCTGGATCGCGTCGATGTCGGCGTCCGTCGGGTTCTTCGTCTTCTTCAGCAGCGCCACCGCCGCCATGATCTGGCCGGGCTGGCAGTAACCGCACTGCGCGACGTCCTGCTCCAGCCACGCCTCCTGCACCGGGTGCAGCTCGTCGCCGTCCGCCAGTCCCTCGATCGTGGTGACCTCGCGCCCGGCGCACTCCGACACCGGCGTGACGCAGGGGTTGAACGCCTCGCCGTCGAGGTGGCTGGTGCAGGCCTTGCAGACGTTGATGCCGCAGCCGTACTTCGGCCCGCGGACCTTGAGCTTGTCGCGCAGCGCCCACAGCATCGGCAGGTCGGCGGGCGCGTCGACGGTGACGGTCTTCCCGTTCACCACGAAGGTGTAGTTCGGCATGGGGGCTCTCCTCAGCGCGGGAACGGGTCGAAGTCGACCGGGAAGGTGATCGGGAAGCTGCGGGGTTTGATCCCGGTCGCCCGGGCGTAGGCGTTGGCGATCGCGCCGACCGGGGCGGGCACGCCGAGTTCGCCCGCCCCACCGATGTCGTCGCCGGTGGCCGGCATGACGTGCACCTGGACGTCCATCGGCGAGTTCTTCTGCCGCGCGTAGTGGAACTGCGAGTAGCTGCCCTCCAGCGGCAGGCCCTTGTCGATGTGCAGGCCCGCGGTGAGCGTCGTCGAAATCGCGTCGGTCAGGCCCCCGAGCATCTGCGCCTGGATGCCGCGCGGGTTCACCGGCTTGCCGACGTCGACCGCGATGGTCGCCTTCGTGACGCGCGGGTGCTTCGGGTCCCGCGCGTCCAGCTCGACCAGGCAGGCGGTGTAGGACTTGTACTCGCCGTGCACCGCGATCCCCTGCGCGAACCCGCCGGGCAGCTTCTTGCCCCACTCGCCGAGCTCGGCGACCTTGTCGAGCACCGCCCGCTGGCGGTCGGACTTGATGAACTCGCGCCGGAAGGCCACCGGGTCCTTCCCGAGCTTCGCCGCGATCTCGTCGACCATGATCTCCTCGGCACCGCGGGTGTTCGCCGAGTAGACCGAGCGCCACGCCGAGGTGTGGAACTTCAGCGGCACCTCGTTGAGCAGCTGCGTGGTGACACCGAAGTTGTACGGCGACTTCACGGTCAGCAGGAACACCGTCTGCGCGAAGCTCAGGTTGCCGCCGACGGGCAGCTTCGCCGCGAACGCGGTGAGGATTTCGCCGAGCCCGTGGCTCCAGTCGGTCTCGACGCTCGCGACGCGGTGTTCGAACGTCAGCACCTGCCCCAGCGCGAAGGTGGCGCGGATCCGGTGGTAGCTCGCCGCGCGCCCGCGGCCGTGGCGCATGTCGTCGATCCGGCTCCACATCAGCCGGACGGGCTTCTTCATCGCCTTCGAGATGTGCGCGGCTTCGAGGGCGGCGTCGAAGAACAACCGGCGCCCGAACGACCCGCCGCCCTGCTGGACGTGCACGGTGACCTTGTTCTCCGGCAGCCCGAGCTCTTGGGCGATGGTCTGCTTCGCCACGATCGGCGACTTCAGCCCGGCCCAGATGGTCGCGCTGTCCTCGCGGACGTCGGCGACCGCGGAGTTCGACTCCATCGGCGCGTGGCTGGCGAAGGCGAAGTCGAACTCGCCGTCGACGTACTGCGTCAGCAGCGGCGGCACCACGAACGGCAGCGCGGCGGCCCGCAGCTTCTTCTTGATGGTCTCGTTGTTCTCGCCGTCGACCGTGCCCGGTCCCCAGGTGACGTCGAGGGCGTTCTTGCCGTCGAGGGCCTGCCCGAAGGTCTCGGCCATCACCGCGACGCCGGTCTTCACGACGGCGATGTCGATGATCCCGGGCATGGCGCGGACGGCGGCCTCGTTGTTGACCTTCGTGACCGTGCCGTTGATGGTCGGCGGGCGCCGCACCATCACCGGGTTCGCGCCGGGGACGTCGAGGTCGAGCGTGTAGACCTGCTTCCCGGTGACCATCGCGCGGGCGTCCTGGCGCGCGGTCGGCGTCCCGACGAGCGTGTGCGCCGACTCGGCCTTCGGGGCGATCGCCCCGACGCTCAGGCCCGAGCGGGACGCCGGCCCGGCGAGGACGCCGTAGGCGGCGCTGCGACCGTCGGGCGCCCACACCGCACCGTCGCGTGTGGACAGCCGCGAAGCGTCGGTCCGCCACTGCGCCCCGGCCGCGGCGACCATCCGGGCCCGCGCGGTGGCCGCGGTGGCGCGGACCGGGTCGTAGAGCGAGCGCATCGTGTTGGACCCGCCGGTGAGCTGGTTGAACAGCAGCTCGGTGCGGGCGTCGGACAGCACGACGTCGACGCGGTCGAGCGGCAGGTCCAGCTCTTCGGCGACGAGCATGGCGGTCGCCGTCGTGATCCCCTGGCCGACCTCGGCGCGCGGCAGCTGCAGCCGCGCCCGGCCGCCGGTGGTGATCTCCAGGACGAGCATCCCGGCGGTCGGCGCGCACGAGAGCGTCAGCACGTCGCCGAGGTCGAGGATTTCCGCGGGCTGCGGCAGCGTGGGGACGGCGGCTTCGGCGCCGGCCGGGGCGAGGCCGTCGGCGGTCAGCTTCGTGGCGACGGTGAGCGTGGGCGCGGCGACCAGGTAGGTCAGGAAGCGGCGGCGGCCGACCTGCCCGGGCTCGGCGGCTTCGGCGGCTTCGGTGGTGGGACGGGCCATCGGGGATCCCTTGCTGGGTGGTGGCGGGGTGCGCGCCACGCTAAGGAGCCCTTGGCCGGTCGTCAACGCGGCGTAGTCGAGTTCGCCCATCTCTGTGACGAGATGACAGCGCAGGGGGCCGAATGTGTGCGCCGCCACAGCGCCGGACGGTCCAGCGGGCTGGTTCAGCCGGCCCCGCGGGCGCGCCGGGCCTGGATCAGGTCCTCGCGGGCGCGGGCGACGCGGGAGCGGACGGTGCCGATCGGGCAGCCGCAGACGTCGGCCGCTTCGGCGTAGGACAGCCCGAGCACCTGGGTCAGGACGAGCACCTCGCGCCGGTCCGGTTCCAGGCCGTCGAGCAGCAGGCGCAGTTCGACGAGCTCCTCGAAGCCGGCCGCGGGATCAGGGGTGCGCTGGGCGGCGGCTTCCCAGTCGGTGGCGGCGATCTTGGGCCGCGCGCCGGCGGCCCGGATCTGGTCGACGACGACGCGGCGCGCGATCGACAGCAGCCACGTCCGCGAAGACGAGCGGCCCGCGAAGCGGCGAAGGCTGCCGAAGGCGCGAAGGTAGGTCTCCTGCGTCAGGTCGTCGGCCGCGGCGGTGTCGGTGAGGTGGGCGAGGAAGCGCCAGATGTCAGCCTGGGTGGCGCTGACCCACGCCTCCAGCGCGCGCCGGTCACCGCGGCCGGCGGCGAGAGCCAGCGCCGTGACGCGGTCGTCGTCCTCACGGTGGGTCATGATCGGGGAACATACCGCGGGGGGAACTTCGCCGAGCCGCCGTCCGGCTACTCGACCATGAGGTGCGAGGAATGCCGTGAAGCCCTGTCGGCGCGGTTGGACGGCGAGGCGGAGCCCGCTTCGCCCGATGAGCACCTCGCGTCCTGTGCGAAGTGCCGGGAGTGGTTCGCCGGCGCGGAACGGCTGCGGCGCGCGATGCTGCTGCGCCCCGCGCCGCCGGTGCCGGACCTGACCGCGGCGATCCTCGAACGCACGCCGGCACCCTCCGGCGACGGCTGGGGGCTGCGGATCGCGCTGGCCGTGGTGGCGATCGCCCAGCTCGGGCCGGCGTTCGCGCAGCTGCTCGGGACGGCGCACGACGGCGGCCACCTCGGCCACGAAAGCGGGGCGTGGAACCTGGCGGTGGGCATCGGGCCGCTGACCGCGGCGCTGCGCCCGAAGACGGCGGGCGGCCAGCTGCCGCTGCTGACGGGGTTCGTCGGCGTGCTCGCGGTGTGGTCGGCGGGCGACCTGGCCGCCGGTCAGGTGGCGTTGTCCCGCGTGGCGACGCACGTGCTCGTGGTGCTCGGGCCGGCGTTGCTCTACGCGGTGCACCGGGGTCACCGGGACCGGGGCACGCCGCTCCCGGCGGCCACGGCCGACGACACCGCCGCGACCCCAGGGTCCACTGTGGACGCTCCGACAGCGGGACGGCCGCGGCCGCGGGCCTTCCGGCGCCAGGCCCACAGCCGTCACGTGGCCTGAGTGCCCCGCCGCATAGGCCGTTATACGCCGGTCACTCGACCTGCTTCACCGCCCACTCCGCCCACTCGCGCTGCATGACCGAGAAGCGCTTGCCCCACTCCAGGACGAGCCGGCCGTACAGCGACTGGTTGTCCTCGCCCCAGTCGATCGTGGTTTCCAGCTCCTCAAGCCGCCGCTCGCGCTCCTGCCCCGACTCCCCCATCGCCGCCAGGTAGCCGCGCGCCTGCTCCGGGGCGACCGAGCCGAGGAAGTACACCCGCAACAGGCCGGCACTGCGGGGCGGGCCGCCGGGGTCGGCCTCGATCAGCCAGTGCCGCAGCTCCTCGAGCCCGGCTTCGGTGATCTCGTACTCCTTGCGCCCGCGCGGCCCCTCGGCGAGGACGCGGATCATCCCCGCGGCCTGCAGCTTGCCGAGCTCGCCGTAGAGCTGGCTCTGCGTCGCGGGCCAGACGTCGGCCATCGCCCGCTCGAACCGTTTCAGCAGGTCGTAGCCGCTTCCGGGCTCGTCGGCCAGCATCCCCAGCACCGCGTGTCGAAGGCTCATACCGCCATTCTGACATTCCACTATTGACATGTCCAACCGGCACGTTCTAACTTCGACCTGTCAATGTTGGAATGTCGGGGAGGGGCCGTCGTGAACTACCTGAAAAGCCTGCTGCCGTGGATCGCGTTCGCCGTGGTCGCGACGCAGTTCGACTGGCGCTGGTCGGGACTGACCGGCCTGGTGATCTCCGCCGCGCTGCTCCTGCTCGCGCGCCGCGACGGCCGCAAGGCGGACACGCTGATCATCGAATGGAGCGGGTTCGCCTTCTTCACCCTGCTCACCGCGGTCGCGTTCAGCTTCCCCGGGTCGCCGCTGAAGACCTACACCGGCGCACTCACCGACGCGTGGCTGGCGCTCACCGCCTGGGGCTCGCTCGCCATCGGACGGCCGTTCACCCTCGGCATCGCCCGCACGTCGACCCCGGAGGCGCTCTGGGACAACCCGCTCTTCAAGCGGGTCAACGTGCTCATCACGCTGGTCTGGGCGGCGAGCTTCACCGTCGGCGGGATCGCGGGCATCGCCCTGCTGAACTTCGCGCCGCACGCCACCTTCGCGCTGATCGCGCTCAAGGTTCTCTGCTTCGCCGTCCCCGTCGCCTTCACCATCCGCTACCCGCGCATCATGCGCGCCCGCGCTCAGGAAGCCGCATGACCACCTCCGAGTTCCACCTCACCGGCGCCTACGCACCCGTCCACGACGAGCTGACCGCGTTCGACCTCCCGGTGACCGGCGCCCTGCCGCCCGAGCTGACCGGCTGGTACCTGCGCAACGGCCCGAACCCGCGCGAGGACAGCAAGCACTGGTTCACCGGCGACGGCATGGTCCACGGCGTCCGCCTCGAGCGCGGCCGCGCCGCCTGGTACCGCAACCGCTGGGTGCGGACCGAGAGTTTCGCCGACCCGGACTTGAAGCTGTACAACGAAGACGGCACGCGGAACCTGCGCAGCAGCGTCGCGAACACGCACGTCGTGAACCACGCCGGCCGCACCCTCGCGCTCGTCGAGTCGTCACTGCCGTACGAGATCACGACCGACCTGGAAACCGTGGGCGTGTACGACTTCGGCGGCGAACTGGCCGACGCGATGACCGCGCACCCGAAGATCTGCCCGGTGACCGGGGAGCTGCACTTCTTCGGCTACGGCAGCATCACCGCACCGCACGTGGGCTACTACCGCGCCGACGCGGCCGGGAAGCTCGTCGTCAAGCAGCCGATCGACGTGCCCGGGCTGACGATGATGCACGACTTCGCTCTCACCGGGACGCACGTCGTGTTCTACGACCTGCCGGTGGTGTTCGACCGGGCGTCGGTCGGCCGGGGCATGCCCTACCGCTGGGACACCGGCTACGGCGCCCGGCTCGGCGTGCTGCGCCGCGACCGGCCCGAAGCCGGCGTCCGCCGGCTGGAGATCGAGCCCTGTTACGTCTTCCACACGCTCAACGCGTTCGACACCCCGGACGGCCGGATCGTCGTGCACGTCATGCGCTACGACCACCAGTGGTGGGCCGGCCACGAGGACCCGCCGGCGTCGCTGTGGCGCTGGACGATCGACCTCGCGGCCGGCACGGTGACCGAGGACCGGCTCGACGACCGGCCGGGCGAGTTCCCCCGCATCGACGACCGGCTCACCGGGGCCGACGCGCGCTTCGGGCACGTCACCGGCCACGACGTCCTGCGCCGCTACGACCTGCACACGAGCACGGCCACCGAGCACGTCTTCGCGCCCGGCCGCGTGCCCGGCGAGGCGGTGTTCGTCCCCGCCGAGCAGGGCGAAGGCCGGCTGCTCGGCTACGTCCACGAGGCGGCGGAGGACCGCAGCGACCTCGTCGTGCTCGACGCCGGGGACCTCGCCGCGCCGCCGGTGGCGACGGTCCACCTCCCGCAGCGGGTGCCCGCGGGCTTCCACGGGAACTGGCTGCCGGACGCGTGAGTGCCTCAGGCGAACTTGGTCTTCGGGCGCTCCTGCCGGACGTCGTCGACGTAGACGTCCACCTTCTCGTCGAGGAACGCGACCAGCCCGGCGACGCGGGTGCTCTCGGGCAGCGGGGTCGGGTAGCTCCACGCGAGGTCCTCGTGCCCGGTGACGTCGAAGTGCTCGGCGGCGCCCTTGTACGGGCAGTGCGTCACGACGTCGATCTTCTCCAGCAGGTCCATCCGGACGTCGACGCGGGGCAGGTAGTAGCGGGTCGGCAGGCCGGTCTCGAACAGCAGGTGCGGCCGCACGGTGTCGGCGACGGTGACGCCGTCGACCTCGATCCGGACGTGCCGGGAGCTCGGCAGGATGTCGACGCGGACGCCGGGGTCGCGCGGGTGCGTGAAGATCTGTTCGTCCTCTTCGAACCAGTCGAACGCGCCGAACTCGAACCGGACGTGGCCGCGAAGCTCTTCGATCGGCGAATCCGGGTACTCCAGCGCGCCGTCCACCGCCTCGGCTCCGGCACCCTTTATCGTCGACAGAACAGCTTCTCCGCGGCTCGGCGAGTGCGACGTCCGGCCGGAGGGGGTGAGAACACCGCTCACGACGTCCGCGCGCGGGATGTAGTACGTGGGGTAGTACGGAACTTCCCACACCAGGAGGGGGTGCACCGTGTCCGCGACGACCTGCCCGCCGAGGAACGCCCGTACCCGCTTCGCGCCTTGTGCCACGCGGACCCGGCCGCGTCCCGGAGTGCTCATAGTCGGGTCAACCGGCCCGGATGTGCGCCTATTCCGGCGGGATCCGGGGCGGGACGGCTAGCGTGGCAGGCAGCACGAGGACGACAGGAGGCGGGCACGGGTGGCCGGCGTAGAAATCCCCACGGTCGGTACCCCCGCCGGGATGCGCAAGATCAACCAGCGGGCGGTGCTGGACCTGCTGCGCCGCGGCGGGCCGGCGACCCGGCCACAGGTGGCGAAGGACACCGGGCTGTCGAAGCCGACGGTCAGCCAGGCGCTGCTGGCGCTGGAGGCGGCCGGGCTGGCCCGGCCGACCGGGCAGACCTCCACCGGCACCGGGCGCTCGGCCGTGCTGTACGAAGCCGACCCCACCGCGGGGTACGTGCTGGGGGTCGACATCGGCCGCGAGCACCTGCGGGTCGCGGTGTCGGACCTCGGCCGGACGCTGGTGGCGCGCCGCGACGAGCGCAACACCGCGCGGTCCGGCGCGGCGCTGGTGACGGCGGTCGGGAAGATCGCGGCCGCGGCGGTCGCGGAGGCCGGGCTGTCGGCGGGCGACATCGTTGTCCGCGTGGTCGGCTCCCCCGGCGTCGCCGATCCGGAGAAGCGGTGCTTCCGGCACGCGCCGAACCTGCCGGGCTGGGGCCGCGCGGGGCTGATCGACGACCTCGAAGCGGCGCTGGGCCCCGACCTGATGGTGGAGAACGACGCGAACCTCACCGCGGTCGGCGAGTGGGAGAGCGGGGCCGCGCGCGGGGCGTCGGTGTTCGGCTGCATCACGATCGGCACCGGCGTCGGCATGGGCCTGATGGTCGACGGCCGGGTGTTCCGCGGCGCGACCGGCGCGGCGGGCGAGATCGGCTACCTCCCGTACGGCCGCACCCGCGCGGCCGACGAGCCCGGCAGCCCGCCCGCGCGCGGCCACCTCGAAGAGGCGACGGCGGCGCAGTCGGTCGTCCAAGGCGCCCGCGAACTCGGCCTGGGCACGGCGAAATCGGCCCGCGAGGTGTTCCGCCTGGCCCGCGAAGGCGACGAACTCGCCCGGCGCGCGGTGGAGACGGAGGCCGACCGGCTGGCCTACACGGTGGCCTCGGTGGCGGCGGTGATCGACCCGGAGCTGATCGTCCTGGGCGGCGGCATGGGCACGGCGGCTGACCTGCTGCTGGAGCCGATCGACCGCGCCCTGCGCGCGTTCACGCCGCTGGTGCCGAAGGTGGTCCAGGGCGAACTGGGCGAGGACGCGGTGCTGACCGGCGCGATCAGCGTGGGCCTGCGGGCGGCCGAGGGCCTGGTGTTCGACCGCCGGGTGGGTGCCGCCTAAGCCGCCCGCCAGGCTTCACCGCCGGCCGATAGCCGCCAGGGTGTCAAGCGCAGCACCGTGATCTTCGGGTCGCGGTGGTCTTCGCCGCCGAGGATCTTCGGGTCGAAGCCCAGGGGCCCGGGCGTCGACGCGAACAGGTCCCACAGCTCCTTGCGCGTCTCCTCGTCGTCTTCGAACTCCGCCCGGCACTCCGCCACCGCCACCTCGTGCTGCGGATCCCAGTAGGAGCACGACACGTAGGGCGACGCCGCCAGGTGGGCCAGCTTCAACGGCGTCGGCCGGGTGAACAGCCGGCCCGTGAGGCCGTCCGGGGTGCGCTCCCAGATCGGGTGGACCACGCGGGAGCGCGGACGGCCGCGGCGGTCGACGGTCACCAGCGTGCACCAGACGATCCGGTGCGCGACGCGGACGAACGCTTCGGCCAGCTCCGCCGGTACTCTGCTAGATTCCACAACCATGGTTGTGCATCTTAGCACCCTCGACCTTTCGCTGACGGCCCTCTTCGCGGGCTGGGCCATGACCGACGAGGTCCAGCGGCGGCTCGCCGAGCGGGGCTTCGGCGACCTGCGCTTCAACGACGGCGTCGTGATCCAGCACGTCCTGGCCGCACCGCTGTCCATCACCGCGCTCGCCGAGCGGATGGGCGTGACCCAGCAGGCGGCGTCGAAGGCGGTCGCGGACCTCGAACGCCGGGGGCTGGTCCGCCGCGAACCCGGCCCCGCCGACGCGCGCACCAAGCTCCTGCACCTGACCGGGCACGCGCTGGCCGCCGTCGAGGCGACGCGGGTGCTGCGGAGGGAGCTTCAGGAAGAACTGGTCGCGGAGTACGGCGCCGAGCGCGTCGACGACGCACGGGACCTGCTGGCGGCGGTCATCGGCCGTTACGGTGGCGACGACGCGATCCGCGCCCGCCGCGTCCGCCCGCCGCGCTGATTACCTCCGACGTAATCGACCGCGAAGCCCCGGAAGCCGACCATGGGCGCATGAACGAGAATCGCAAGATCGTCCTCGACTGCCTCGAGAACCTGTTCGTGCACAAGGACTTCGACGCGGCGAAAGCCGCGCTGCACCCCGATTTCGTCACCCACAGCCCCGGCCTGCCCTCCGGCCGGGAGGCGTTCACCGACGCCGTGAAGAACTCGCCACTGGCCGGCGCGACCGCGGAGATCAAGCACGTCGCCGCGGAGAACGACTTCGTCATGGTGCACCTGCACGTGGCGGGCACGGCCATCGTCGACGTCCTGCGCGTCGAGGACGGACTGCTGGTCGAGCACTGGGACGTCAAGCAACCCCTCAGCGCGTGACGACGCAGGTCCCCGACGCCGTGGCCAGCAGCTTGCCCTCGGCGTCGCGGATCTCCCCTTCGGCGAACGCGATCCGCGACCCCTCCTTCACGACACGGCCGGTCGCGCGGATTTCGCCGCGGCCGGCGTGGATGGCGCGCAGGTAGCTCACCTTCAGCTCCACCGACGAGTAGCCGACGCCGGCCGGCAGCGTCGTGTGCACCGCGCAGCCGACCACCGAGTCCAGCATCGTGGCCGCGACGCCGCCGTGGACCATCCCGATCGGGTTGTACAGCGACTCGTCCGGCTCGGCGACCGCAACGACCTCGCCGTGGCCGATGTGCTCCCAGCGCAGCCCGAAGTGCGCGGCGATCGGCGGGCCGGGGACGCGCCCTTCGGCGACGGCGGTCAGGTAGTCGAACCCGGACATGGTGGCACCGAGCCGGGCCGTCTCCAGCGGGTCCTGCCACGTGATGGTCTTCGAACGGACCTGTGCTGCGACGTCGGTCATCCCGGCTCCTCGATTATGACAACTGTCTTAACGCCAGCGTCGCCTCCCAGGATGCCCGGCGTCAAGCGCGGCGTGACCCGGACCACCGGTGGTCCGCCCGCACCCCGGGTGGAATCATCCGGGGGTGAGCACCGACCGCAAGCTGATCGACCCGGAACGCGTCGCGGCGGCGGTCGACGGGCTCGGCGACCGCGCCGTGATCGACGAATGGGCCCGGCGCTTCTCCGTGGTCGCCGACCCGTCCCGGCTGGCCCTGCTGGTCTCCATCCACTACGCCCGCGAGATCAGCGTCACCGACCTCGCCGCGGCGACCGGCATGACCGACACGGCGGTGTCGCAGGCCCTGCGGCTGCTGCGGGCCCACGGCTTGGTCACGCCGCAGCGCGCCGGCCGGGTGGTGCGCTACCGGCTGGCGGACGCGACCGTGCACGAGCTCATCCACCACGTGCGGCCACACGCCGCGCCCGGCGGCGCGGACCGGTAGCGTGCGGGCATGACGGGATTGCCCGAGACCATCACCGCCTGCCTGTTCGACCTCGACGGAGTATTGACCGGCACCGCGGTCCTCCACCGCGAGGCCTGGAAGCGGACGTTCGACGAATTCCTCCGCGCCCGCGACGGCGCCGGATTCGCCGAGTTCACCGACCACGACTACGCGGCCTTTGTGGACGGCCGCCCGCGCGCCGACGGCGTGCGGGAGTTCCTGCGGTCACGGGGGATCGTGCTGCCCGAGGGCGAGCCGGACGACCCGGTGGACGCCCCGACCGTCAACGGCGTGGGCAACCGCAAGAACGAGCTGGTCCTCAAGATCATCGACGAGCGCGGCGTCAACCCGTACCCGGGCTCGGTGCGTTACCTCGAGGCGGTCAAGGCCGCCGGGCTGCGGATCGCCGTCGTGACGTCGTCGGCGAACGGCGCCAAGGTGCTCGACGGCGCCGACCTGAGCAAGTACGTCGAGGCGCGCATCGACGGCATCGTGATCCGCGAACAGCACCTGAAGGGCAAGCCGGCGCCGGACTCGTTCCTGGCCGGCGCCGCGGCGCTCGGCGTCGAGCCCGCGCACGCGGCCGTCTTCGAGGACGCCCAGTCCGGCGTCCAGGCCGGCAAGGCCGGCGGCTTCGGGTACGTCGTGGGCGTGAACCGGGCCGACCAGGCCGAAGAACTGCGGGCCCACGGGGCCGACATCGTCGTCGACGACCTCGCCGACCTCCTGGAGGACCGATGACCGAACCGCACGGCTACGAATGCTCGCCGTGGGAACTGCGGTGGCGCGGCATGGACGTCGACGCCCTGCAGCGCACCGAATCGGCGTTCGCCGTGTCCAACGGCCACATCGGGCTGCGCGGCACCCTCGAGGAGGCCGAGCCGCGCGGGCTGCCCGGGACCTACCTCAACGGGTTCTACGAGCAGCACGAACTCCCCTACGCCGAGGCCGGCTACGGCTACCCCGAAGAGGGCCAGACCGTCGTCAACGTGACCGACGGCAAGATCATCCGGCTGCTCGTCGAGGACGAACCGCTCGACATGCGCTACGGCGCCGCCACCGCGCACGACCGGGTCCTGGACTTCCGCAGGGGCACGCTGTCCCGGACCACCGAGTGGTCGTCGCCGACCGGGCGGCGGGTCCGCGTGCGCACCGAGCGGCTCGTGTCGTTCACCCAGCGCGCGATCGCCGCCATCCGGTACGAGGTCGAGCCGCTCGACGAGGACCTGCAGCTGGTCGTCCAGTCGGACCTGCTGGCCAACGAGCCGATCGAGTCCGACACGAGTGACCCGCGGGTGGCCGCCGCGCTGGAATCGCCGCTGGTCGGCGAGTTCCACCGCGCGTCGGACTACAACGCCGTGCTGGTGCACCAGACCCGCCGGTCCGGGCTGCGGATGGCCGCGGCGATGGACCACAAGATCGAGGTGGACGACGGGATCCGGGCCCGCATCCACTCCGAGGACGACCTGGCGCGGCTGACCGTCGCGGTCGACGTGCCCAAGGGCGGGCGGCTGCGGATCACCAAGTTCCTCGCCTACGGCTGGTCCGCGCAGCGCTCGGTGCCCGCGCTGCGGTCCCAGGTCGAGGCGGCGCTGGCCGGCGCCCGCCAGACGGGCTGGAAGGGCCTGCTCACCGAGCAGCGCGAATTCCTGGACGACTACTGGGCCACTTCGGACATCGAGATCGAGGGCGACCCCGAACTGCAGCAGGCCGTCCGGTTCGCCCTGTTCCACATCCTCCAGGCCGGGGCCCGCGGCGAGAGCCGCGCGATCGCCGGCAAGGGGCTGACCGGGCCGGGCTACGACGGGCACGCCTTCTGGGACACCGAATCCTTCGTCCTGCCGGTGCTCACCTACACCATCCCGGACGCGGCGCGCGACGCCCTCCGCTGGCGGCACTCCACAATGGACAAAGCGCGGGAACGCGCGCACCAGCTGGGGTTGTGCGGCGCGGCGTTCCCGTGGCGGTCGATCAACGGCGCCGAGTGCTCGGCGTACTGGCCGGCGGGCACGGCGGCCTTCCACGTCAGCGCGGACATCGCCGATGCCGTCGTGCGTTACCTCAACGCGACCGGCGACGAGGAGTTCGAGCGCGACTACGGCACCGAGCTGCTGCTGGAAACCGCCCGGCTGTGGGCGTCGCTGGGCCACCACGACCGGCACGGCGCGTTCCGCATCGACGGCGTCACCGGGCCCGACGAGTACTCGGCGGTGGCGGACAACAACGTCTACACGAACCTGATGGCGCGGCGGAACCTGCAGGCGGCGGCGGAGTCGTGCGAGCGGCACCCCGACGTGGCGGCGCGGTTCGGCGTCGACACCGTCGAGCTGGACTCCTGGCGGGCGGCCGCCGCGACGATGTACCTGCCCTACGACGAAGAACTCGGCGTGCACCCGCAGTCGGAGGGGTTCCTCGACCACGACGAGTGGGACTACGAGCACACCGATCCGGCGCACTACCCGCTGCTGCTGCACTTCCCGTACTTCGACCTCTACCGCAAGCAGGTCGTCAAGCAGGCGGACCTGGTGCTGGCACTGCACCTGTGCGGCGACTCGTTCAGCGCGGAAGAGAAGGCGCGCGACTTCGCCTACTACGAGGCGAGGACCGTGCGCGACTCCTCGCTGTCGGCGGCGACGCAGGCGGTGGTGGCGGCCGAGGTGGGGCATCTGGAGCTGGCCTACGACTACCTCGCCGAAGCCGCGCTGACCGACCTGCACGACGTGCACAACAACGTGCGCAACGGCCTGCACATGGCGTCGCTGGCGGGCGCGTGGCAGGGCGCCGTGGCCGGGTTCGGAGGCCTGCGCGACCACGGCGGGACGCTCGCGTTCGCGCCGCGGCTGCCGCCGCAGCTGGGGCGGATCACCTTCCGCCTGATGTTCCGCGGCACCCGGTTCCAGGTCGAGATCGATCCCGACCAGGCCACCTACCACGTCGTCGCCGGCGCGCCCCTGGAGGTGCTGCACCACGGGGAGCGCATCACGATCACCACGGAGCCGCAGCGGTACGCCATCCCGAAGATCGACGCCGGCGCGCCGCCGAAGCAGCCACCCGGGCGCGCCCCGATGCGGCGCGACTCGGAAGCGGTGCGTCAGTACGCGGAGCCGGCCAACCCCATCACCGAGGAAGGTCGCTAGCGGCTTCCCGTCCGGGTGGGGCCTGGACGTCCTCGGTCCCACCCGGGCTCACGTCCGGGTCCGGCGCGGTCGGCACGTCGTGCGTCAGCTTGCCGGGGGTCGGGAGCTTCGGGAGCTCTTCGTCTTCGTCGTCGCGGCCGTGGAGGCGCTGCTGCTCGCTCATGCTTTCCGGAATACCCGGTTTTCCCGGCCAAGGCCAGCGGTTCAGGCCGCGTGCATCCCCGCCGCCGCGCGCGCCTTGTCCTGCAGGGTGAGCAGCAGGCCGTCGCGGGTCGACCACGGGCAGATCGTCACCTGGCCGCCGGCGACCGTCAGCAGCGCTTCCGCGACGATCGCGCCGGCCAGGGCCTGGTGGGCGCGGTTGCGCGAGATGCCGGGCAGTTCGGCCCGCCGCGACGGCGGCAGCGCGGCGAGCCGCGGGATCCACGCGCGAAGGTCGTCGAGCCGCAGCTCCTTGCACTTGCCCGGGCGGGCGCCGGCCAGGCGCGCGAGCTGCTGCAGCACCTTGGAGCAGCCGACGACCCGGGCATCGTCGACGTCGGCGGCGGCGAGGGTGGTGGTCACGACGTCGAGCGCGTGCGCGCGCAGCGCCTTGACCTGCTTGTTCGACACGCGCTCGGAGGGCAGCCAGTCCCGCGTCATCGAGCGGGCGCCCAGCGGCAGCGAGCGCGCGAAGGTGGCCTTCTCCCCGGAGCCGGCGGCCAGTTCGACGGTCCCGCCGCCGATGTCGAGCACGAGCATCGGCCCGGGCTCGGTGTCGTACCAGCGACGGGCGGCCAGGTAGGTCAGTTCGGCCTCGCGGCGGCCGGAGAGGAACCGCAGTTCGACACCGGTTTCGCCGGCGACGTGCCGGACGACGTCCGCCGCGTTGGCGGCGTCGCGGATGGAGGAGGTCGCCAGCGGGTAGACGTTGGTGACGCCGTGGCGGTAGGCCGTGTTCATGCCTGCCGCGACGGCGGCGGTGACGGCGGCGATGCCGCGGTCGGAGAGCCGGCCACGGCAGTCGAGCTCGCGGTCCAGGCGCAGCCGCGTCTGGTGGTTGACCACCGGTTCGCGGGGTGAGCCGCTGACCGGCACCACCACCAGCCGGGCGCTGAACGAACCGACGTCCAGCACGCCCACCGCGGGCTCGGCTCTTTTTCGCACTGCTCGGCGCACCTCACTTCCGCCTGATGAATATCCCCAGTTCAAGCATTCGAAACCAGCAATGATGTCCGATCTCACGCCGCTGCGCCGAACATTTCCGGAATTGCGCCTTCCGGTGGCGTGTTTTTGACGCGAAGGTCACAGCGAGGTAACCCGAACGAGTGAACCGGAGTGCAACCGGACACGATTCGGTAACGCCCGCGTCGCCCCCTGCGATTATTCGGACATCGGAACCGGCGTGGAGCAGGGGAAAGAGATGCAACGGCCCGAGCGGCTCGTGCGGCCGGCCGCCGTGGTGCTCGCGGTCGTGGCCGGGCTCGGCTGCGTCCTCCTCGGCGTGACGTCGGTGCTCGCGCCCCCGGCCGCCCCCGCTTCGGGCGCGCCCTCGGCAGCCGGAGCTCCGCCGGTGGCGGTGCTGATCCCCTCGCTGGGCCTGACGGCGAACCACGTGGTCGCCCTCGGTCAGGTAGGCGGCCGCCGCGAGCAGCCGGGCACGGCCATGGGCGTGGGCTGGTTCGCCGACGGGCCGGCGCCGGGAGCGCCCGGGGTGGCGGTGTTGTCGGCGCACGCGAGCTTCGGCTACTCCGCCGGAGCGTTCGCCCGGCTGGGCAAGCTCGCCCCGGGAGCACCGATCACGGTCCGCGACGCGAGGGGCCGGGAGTCCCGGTTCACGGTCCGCCGGACGGCGGTGTTTCCGGCGGGCGAGCCGGACAGCACGCTGGTGGCCCCGGAGGGCGCGGGACCGGAGCTGAGGCTGGTCACCAGCGACGGGACGTACGACAGTGCGGGCGTCGGCGGGATGCGGGTCGCGGTCTACGCAACCCCGGCGTAGCAGCGGGCCGCGGCCACCCGGCCCAGCATCACGGCCCCCGGCATCGTGGACGCGGCCCTGCCGCAGACAGCGCGCCCGCGACCCGGCCTCGGCTCGCGGCCGCCGCCTTCCGGCTGCGCGCACTCCGCCCAGCCCCCTCTCGCGGCCGGGACCTTCCCGCAGCGCGCGCACCCACCCGGCCCCGTCCCAAGGCCGCCGCTTTCCGGCTGCGCGCACCCACCCCGGCCCCGACTCGCGGCCGCGACCTTCCCGCAGCGCAGCGCAGCGCAGGCACCTCACTCAACCCGGCACGCCCAGCGGCGCGCGCAGGCACCCCAACCCCTCAAACGCGGAAAGCCACCTCGAGGACCTCCCTCGAGGTGGCCGCCACCCGCGTCGGACTCAGTCGATCAGCTCGCGCAGCTGCGAGACCGCCGCCACGCGGGCTTCGCGGCCCGGCTGCAGCGGGTTCACCACCAGGGTCGTCGTGCCCGCCTCGGCGAAGGCCGCCAAGCGCTCCTTCACGTAGCCCGCCGGGCCGACCAGGGAAATCGCGCGCAGCAGCTCGGCCGGGACCGCCGCTGCCGCTTCTTCCTTCTTGCCGTCCAGGTACAGGTCCTGGATCTGCTTCGCCTCGGCCTCGTAGCCGTAGCGGCAGGCGAGGTCGTTGTAGAAGTTCTTGCCCCGGGCCCCCATCCCGCCGATGTACAGGGCCAGGACCGGGCGCAGGTGGGCGAGCAGGGGCTCCACGTCTTCGCCGATGGCCAAGGCCACCGTCACGAACGTCTCCAGCTCGCCCAAGGCCGCGTCGCGCTTGGCCTTGCCCTCGGCCAGCGAGGCGCCCCAGACGTCGGCGGCCTTCTCCGGGTGGAAGAAGATCGGCTGCCAGCCCTCGGCGATCTCGGCCGTCAGCGCGACGTTCTTCGGCCCGATCGAGGCCAGCAGCACCGGGATGCGCTCCCGCACCGGGTGGTTGATCAGCTTGAGCGGCTTGCCGAGCCCGGTGCCCTGCTCGGGCGGCAGCGGGATCGTGTAGTGCTTGCCCTCGTGCACCACGCGCTCGCGGCGCCACACCTGGCGGCAGACGTCGACGATCTCCCGGGTGCGGCCCAGCGGCGCGTCGTACTTCACGCCGTGGAACCCCTCGATGACCTGCGGGCCGGACGCCCCGAGCCCGAGGATGAACCGCCCGTCGGAGACGAAGTCGAGGCCGGCCGCGGTCATCGCGGTCAGCGTCGGCGTGCGGGTGTAGATCTGGAAGATGCCGGACGCCAGCTGGACGCGCTCGGTCTTCGCGGCCAGGTAGCCGAGCTGGCTGACCGCGTCGAACGAGTACGCCTCCGGCACGAAGACGACGTCGAGGCCGGCCTTCTCCAGTTCGACGACGTCGGCGACGCTTTCGGCGAAGCCTCCGGAATAGCTGATCCCGGTCCCGATCCTCATGACATCCTCCCGTGCTAAGCGTGCGCTTAGGCTAGCCGGGAACCACCGTACCCCGCACGTCGCCGAAGCCGATGCGCGTGCCGCGCGGGCCGGGCGCCGTCGCGCTGATCACCACTTCGTCGCCGTCCTCGAGGAACGTCCGCGTGACGCCGCCGGGCAGCTCCAGCGGCTCTTGCCCGCCCCAGGACAGCTCCAGGAACGAGCCCCGCTGGTCACGCTCCGGGCCGGTCACCGTGCCCGAGGCGAAGAGGTCGCCCGTGCGCAGGCTCGCGCCGTTGACCGTCATGTGCGCCAGCTGCTGCGGAGCCGTCCAGTACTGCGTCGCGAACGGCGGGCTCGACACCAGGTGGCCGTTGAGCCGGATCTCCAGCGCCAGGTCCAGTCCCCACTTTTCGCCGGTCCGGAGGTACTCGAACGGCTCGGGATCCTGCGGCGGGCCGGCGACGCGCGCATGCTCCAGCGCGGCCAGCGGGACGATCCACGGCGACACCGACGTGGCGAACGACTTGCCGAGGAACGGGCCCAGCGGCTGGTACTCCCAGGCTTGGATGTCGCGCGCCGACCAGTCGTTGACGAGGCAAACGCCGAACACGTGATCCGCGAAGTCCGCTGTGGACACAGTTGTGCCCACAGTGGACGGAGTGCCGACGACGAACCCGACCTCCGCCTCGATGTCCAGCCGCTGCGAGGGGCCGAACGACGGAGCGTCTGCGTTGCGGGGCTTGCGCTGCCCGTGCGGCCGGACGACCGGCGTGCCGGACGCCACGACGGTGCCGGCCCGGCCGTGGTAGCCGATCGGCAGGTGCTTCCAGTTGGGCGGGAGCTCGGTCGCGTCCGGGCGGAAGATCTTGCCGGCGTTGAGGGCGTGGTGCTCGCTGGAGTAGAAGTCGACGTAGTCGGCGACTTCGAACGCCAGGTGCGTGGTCACCTCGCTCAGGGGTACGAGGTGCGGCCGGAGCTGATCGGCGTAGCGGGGTTCGGTCAGCCACTCGGTGACGCTCTCGCGGACTTCGCGCCAGGTGGCGGCCCCGGCGGCGAGCAGCGGGTTGAGCACCCCGGAGGTGAGCAGCGGGGCGAACGCGGCGGCGGTCCCGGCGGCCGCGGCGGTCAGGTCGAGCACCTGATCGCCGACCGGCACGCCGATCCGGCGCTCGGGCGCCCCGCCGACGGAGAAGACACCGTAGGGCAGGTTGTCCAGGCCGAACGGCGTGTCGTCGGCAAGTTCGAGCCAGGTCACGGTCACTCCTCGTCCCCGGCGGCCCGCGCCGCCACCCATTCGGCCACCACGTCCGCCAGCACCGGCAGCGGCAGGGTTCCGCTGCCCAGCACCGTGTCGTGGAATTCGCGGATGTCGAACGCCTCGCCCAGCGCCTGCTCGGCCTCGGCGCGCAGCCGCTCGATCTCCAGGCGGCCCACCATGTAGCTGAGCGCCTGCCCGGGCAGGCCCGCGTACCGGTCGATCTCCGCCTCGATCTCGATCCGGGCCATCGGCGTGTTGCCGACCAGGTAGTCGACCGCCTGCTGCCGGCTCCAGCCCAGTGCGTGCAGGCCCGTGTCCACCACCAGCCGCGCCGCGCGCATCGAATCCTGCGTCAGCAGGCCGAGCCGCGCCGTGTTGTCCGAGTACAGCCCCATCTCGTCCGCGAGCCGCTCGGCGTACAGCCCCCAGCCCTCCGCGTACGCGTTGAACAGGCAGATGCGGCGCAGCACCGGCACGCCGGTGAGCTGCTGGGCGAGCGTCAGCTGGAAGTGGTGGCCCGGCACGGCTTCGTGGAAGGCGACCGACTCGCTCAGCGTCCGCTGCCGCTGCTCCGCATCGCGGGTGTTGGCGTAGTACGTGCCCGGCCGCGAACCGTCGAGCGACGGCTCGATGTAGTAGGCGATCGAGCCGCCCTCGGCCTCCGCGTCGGGCACCGGCGCGACCTGGCACCGCTGCTCCGGCAGCCGCGAGAACCACTGGGGCGCCGCGGCTTCGGCCCGCCTGATCGTCGCGCGGGCCGACTCCAGCAGTTCGTCGCCGTCGCGCCAGCGCAGCGCCGGGTCCGTGCGGATCCGCTCGAAGATTTCCGCGAGCTCGGTCGTGCCGAACAGCTCGGCGCCCAGCTCGCGGTACTCCCCCGCCAGCCGCTCGATGATCGCCCGGCCGGTGTCGTGCAGCTCCTGCGGCGTGCGCTCGGTCGTCGTCTCGGCCCGGATCAGCGCCGCGTAGCGCTCCGGCCCGCCCGGCAGGTCGCCGATCCCCGGCGACGTCTCGGGCCGGGCCACCGGGACGACCTCGTCGGCCAGGAAGTCCCGGTACCGCCGGTAGGCCGGCCACACGACTTCGGCCAGCAACCGGTCGCGCTCGGCTTCCAGGCCGTGGACCGGCACCTTCAGCGGGTCGTTCTCCGGGGCGGCGAGGTACCGCTCGACGTAGCCGACGCCGTTGCGCGCCAGGAACCCCGGCGGTGTCAGGCCCTCGGCGAGCGCCGCCCGTTGCCGCTCGATCACCTGGTCCAGGTAGGTGCCCACGGCGGCGAGCCGGCTCAGGTAGCCGCGCGCCTTGACGTCGTCGTCGAGGATCGTCTGCGGCAGCTCCATGAGCAGTCTGAGGGCCGGTGCGTCCAGCCCGTCGCTCACCGCGATGTCGGCCCGGCCGGAGTCGAGCAGGTCGACATAGGTGCGGGCCTGCCAGATCACGACGTCCCGGGTGACGCGTTCGGCCGAGGTCAGCCCGGCCGGGTCGAGCGCCTCGGCCCGCGCGATGACGCCGGTGAGCCCGGCGCGGAACCGGGCGGCGGCTCCGGCCGTCTGGTCGGCGAGCTTGTCGTGGGTGCCCGGCAGGCCGTACAGCGACGGGAACAGCGGCTGCGCCTCGAACATCAGCGCCAGGCACTCGTCGGCGAGCTTGTCCGGCGTGTCGCGGCGCTGCGCCACCCACTCGGCGACCACGCCGGCCAGCACCGGCAGCGGCAGGGTTCCGCTGCCCAGCACGACGTCGTGGAACTCCCGGATGTCGAACGCCTCGCCCAGCGCCTGCTCGGCTTCGGCGCGCAGCCGCTGGATCTCCAACCGCCCCACCATGTAGCCCAGTGCCTGGCCGGGATCGGCGGCGTACCGGTCGATCTCCGCCTCGATCTCCAGCCGCGCCATCGGCGTGTGCTCGGCGAGGTAGCCGACGGCCTGCTGCCGGCTCCACCCGAGCGCGTGCAGGCCCGTGTCGACGACCAGCCGGCCCGCCCGCATCGAGTCCTGGGTCAGCATGCCCAGCCGCGACACGTCGTCGGAATACAGGCCCATCTCGTCCGCCAGCCGCTCGGCGTAGAGCCCCCAGCCCTCGCCGTAGGCGTTGACGTGCACGATCCGCCGCAGCAGCGGCAGGCCGGTGAGGCCCTGGGCGAGGCACTGCTGGAAGTGGTGGCCCGGCACGGCTTCGTGGAACGCGATCGCCTCGCTGGTGAACCGCGGGCGCTTCTCCGCTTCGTGCGTGTTCGCGTAGTAGGTGCCCGGGCGGGAACCGTCGAGCGACGGCCGCAGGTAGTACGCGATCGTGCCGCTCGCCGCGTCGGCCGCCGGAACCGGCTTGACCCGGCACTTCTGCTCCGGCACCCGGGAGAACCACTGCGCGGCCACGGCTTCCGCGCGGGTGATGGCGGCCCGGGCCCCGGCCAGCAGCTCCTCGCCGTCCCGCCAGCGCAACGCCGGGTCGGTCCGGATCCGGTCGAAGATCTCGCCGAGGTCGGTGGTGCCGAACAGCTTCCCGCCCAGCTCGCGGTACTCCTCGCCGAGCTTCTCGATCAATGCCAGCCCGGTTTCGTGCAGGTCCTGCGCCGTGCGCTCGGTGGTCGTTTCGACGCGGATCAGCGCGGCGTACCGCTCCGGCCCGCCGGGCAGGGCACCGATGCCGGGTGATGTCTCGGGCCGGGCCACCGGCGCGACTTCGTCGGCCAAAAACGCGCGGTAACGCGCGTACGCGGGCCGGACCACCTCGGCGAGCAGGCGATCGCGTTCGGCCTCGAAGCCGTCGAGGGCATACGGCGGCGTCACCCGCAGCGGGTCGCTCTCCGGCGCGGCGAGGTAGCGGTCGACGTACTCGATGCCGATGCGCACCAGGAAGCCCGGCGGCACCAGCCCTTCGCCCACCGCCGCGCGCTGCCGGTCGATCAGCGCGTCGAGGTAGCCGCCCAGGCCCGCGAGCCGGCTCAGGTAGCCGCGGACCTTCGGCTCGTCGTCCAGGACCGTCTGCGGCAGGTAGAGCAGCAGCTGCAGCGCGGGCGCGCCGAGCCCGTCGCTGACCGAGATGTCGGCACGGCCGGAATCCAGCTCGTCGATGGCCGCTTTCGCCTGGGAGAGCACGACTTCCCAGGTGACGCGCTCGTCGGCGGGTAAGTTGGTTGTGTCGAGGGCTTCGGCGCGCGCGGCGATCGCCGCGTACCCCGCTCGGAGCCGGGCCTGGGCTTCGGCACCCGGATCGGGCAGCTTGCCGTGGTCGCCGGGCAGGCCGAACACCGACGGGTACAGCGGCTGCCGTTCAAAGTCCAGCGCGACCAGCTCGTCGGCGAGCAGGCCGGGGGTGTCGAGCCGGCCGGCCACCCAGTCCGCGACCACCTTGGCCAGCGCCGACAGCGGCAGCATGCCGTGGCCGAGCACGACTTCGTGGAACCCGCGGATGTCGAAGCGCTCGCCCAGCGCCCGCTCGGCTTCGGCGCGCAGCCGCTGGATCTCCAGCCGCCCCACCATGTAGCCGAGCGCCTGCGCGGGCCAGGCGATGTAGCGGTCGATCTCCGCTTCGATCTCCAGCGGCGCCATCGGCGTGTGGTCGATCAGGAAGTCGATCGCCTGCTGCCGGCTCCAGCCCAGCGCGTGCAGCCCGGTGTCGACGACCAGCCGGCCCGCCCGCATCGAGTCCTGCGTGAGCATGCCGAGCCGCGAGACGTCGTCGGAGTACAGGCCCATTTCGTCGGCGAGCCGCTCGGCGTAGAGGCCCCAGCCCTCGGCGTAGGCGTTGAACATGCCGATCCGCCGCAGCAGCGGCAGGTCCCGCAGCTCCTGGGCCAGGCTGAGCTGGAAGTGGTGGCCCGGCACGGCTTCGTGGAACGCGATCGCCTCGCTGGTGAACCGCGGCCGCTTCTCCGCTTCGTGGGTGTTCGCGTAGTACGTGCCCGGCCGCGAACCGTCGAGCGACGGCTGGAGGTAGTACGCGATCGTGCCGCTCGCGGCGTCGGCCTCGGGCACCGGCGCGACCTCGCACTTCTCCGCCGGGATGCGCGAAAACCACTGCGGCGCCACGGCTTCGGCGCGGGCGATGGCGTCGCGGGCCGCGGACAGCAGCTCTTCGCCGTCTCGCCAGCGCAACGCCGGCTCGGTGCGCAGGCGCTCGAAGATTTCGGCGAGCTCGGTGGTGCCGAAGACCTTCGCGCCCAGCTCGCGGTACTCCTCCGCGAGCTTCTCGATCAGCGCCAGCCCGGTTTCGTGCAGGTCCTGCGCCGTGCGCTCGGTGGTCGTCTCCGCGCGGATCAGCGCGGCGTAGCGCTCGGCCCCGCCCGGCACGTGGGAGATGCCCGGCGCGGTGTCGGGCCGCCCCGCAGGCTCGACCTCCGTGCGCAGGAAGTCCCGGTACCGCGCGTACGCCGGGTGGACCACCTCGGCGAGCAGCCGGTCCCGCTCGGCGTCGAAGCCTTGGACGGCCGCCGTCGTGTCGACCTTCAGCGGGTCGCCCTCCGGCGCGCCGAGGTAGCGGTCGAGGTACTCGATGCCCACGCGGGCCAGGTACGCCGGCGGCACCAGCCCTTCGGCCAGGCTCGCGCGCTGCCGCTCGGCCAGGTCGGCGAGGAACGGCTCGATCGCGGCGAGCCGGGCCAGGTAGCCGCGCGCCTTCTTTTCGTCGTCCAGCCGGTAGAACGGCAGGTACATCAGCAGCGCGAGGGCGGGCGAGGTGAGTCCGTCGCTGACCGCGAGGTCGGCGGTCCGCGCGCCGAGCCGGTCGGCCTCGACCTCGGCGGCGGCGATCACGACCTCGCGCGTGACGGCTTCTTCCGGCGTCAGGCCGTCGGTCGCCAGCGCCCGCGCCCGGGCGGCGATGGCCGTGTACGCGGCCCGGAAGCGCTCCTGCGCCTGCCTGGTCTGGTCGGCGAGCCGGTCGTGGTCGCCGGGCAGGCCGAGGACCGACGGGTGCAACGGCTCCTGCTCGAACGACAGCTCGACGAGCTCGCTCGCCAGGCCGTCGACGGTGTCGCCGTGCCCGGCCACCCACTCGTCGACGACGGTGGCGAGCACCGAGAGCGGCAGCGGGCCGCCGGCCAGCACGAGGTCGTGGAACGCGCGGACGTCGAACCGCGAGCCGAGCCGCTGCGCGGCGTGGGTCCGGGCGCGCTGGATCTCCCGCCGCCCCACCAGGTACCCGAGCGCCTGGCCCGGCCAGGCGATGTAGCGGTCGACCTCGGACTCGACCTCGGGGCGCGACTCCGGGGTGTGCTCCAGCAGGTAGTCGATCGCCTGCTGCCGGCTCCACCCCAGCGCGTGCAGCCCGGTGTCGACGACCAGCCGGCCCGCCCGCAGCGAGTCGCCGGCCAGCATGCCGAGGCGGGCGATGTCGTCGGAGTAGAGGCCCATTTCGTCGGCGAGGCGCTCGCTGTAGAGGCCCCAGCCTTCGATGTAGGCGTTGAACATGCCGATGCGGCGCAGCAGCGGCAGCTCGCTGAGCCCCTGCGCGATGCTGATCTGGAAGTGGTGGCCCGGCACGGCTTCGTGGAACGCGGTCGTTTCGGCCATGTGCCGGAACCGCTCGGTGGCGTCGTGGGTGTTCGCGAAGTAGATCCCCGGCCGCGAGCCGTCGGCGGCCGGGCGCAGGTAGTACGCCGCGGGCGCGCCGGGCGCGACCTCCGACGGCACGGCTTCGACCGTGCACTGCTGCTCCGGGATCCGGCCGAACCACTTCGGGGCTTCCGCGGCCGCGCGGGCGACGGCCGTGCGGGCGGTCTCCAGCAGCTCGTCCGCACTGCGCCAGCGCAGCGCCGGGTCGGTGCGCAGGCGCGTGAAGATCTCGGCGAGGTCGTCGGTGCCGTAGACCTTCAGCCCCAGCTCGCGGTACTCGACGGCGAGCGCCTCGATGGTGTCGAGGCCGATCCGGTGCAGCTCGTCCGGGGTGAGCTCGGTGGTCGTGTGCATCCGGGCCAAGCGGGTGTAGGTCTCGTCGCCGCCCGGCAGCCACGACAGGCCGGTCCGGTCCGCGGGCCGCCCGTGCGGCTTGACCTCGGTGCTCAGGAACTCGCGGTACTCGGCGAAGGCCGGCCGGACGACGTCGGCGAGCAGCTCCTCCCGGCGCCGCTCGAACTCCTCGTCCGGCGCGGGCTGGCGGCGCAGCGGGTCGGCGTCGGAGTCGGCGAGGTAGCGGTCGAGGTGGGCGATCGCGGCGTCGACCAGGTGGGCCACCGGGAGCAGGCCGCCGGCGATGCCGTCGGCATGCCGCCGCGCGGCCTGGCGCAGGTACTCCGGGATGGCGGCCAGCCGGCCGAGCTGGGCCTCCGCGGCTTCGCCCGCCGTCACCGTCGTCATCGGCAACGCCATGAGCAGGCCGGCCGCGATCCCGACGGAGAGGTCGGTGACGGTGAACTCGGTCATCCGGCTGTCGATCGCCGCGATGCGGTTTTCGGCCGTGGTGATCAGCACTTCGCGCGTGACGCGGTCCTCGGCCGGGAGGCCCTCGGTCTCCAGCGCGCGGGCCCGGCCGAGGAACTGCGTGAGCCGGGCCCGGAACGCCCGCTCGGCCTCGGCGGACAGATCCGCCAGGCCGGGCTCCGCCGGCCGCAGGCCCAGCAGCGCCGGCGTCAGCGGATCGGCGGCGAACAGCGCTTCGACGAACTCGTCGGCGAGTTCGGTGACCGCGGTCATGGCAGGACCCCCAGCTTCGGCTGATGTGCTCACGGCCGACCCTAACGGAGATCACCGACAGAAACGCCCGAGCCGTTCGCCGGGGGCGGACCGCCTCGGGCAGCGCGGAGCGGCCAGGCGGTAGCGTTTCCGGTGTGGCCGTGACCGATCCCGTGGATACCCGCCTGCTCGCCGCGCTCGCCGACCTCGGCAAGGCGGCGGTGCACGAGCTGGCGGCCAAGGTCGGCATGGATCCCCGCGAGGTCGCCTACCGGCTGGTCGCCCTCTCCGGCAGCGGGCTCCCCCTGCTCGTCGGCGTCGAAAGCGACCCGAACGGCCTGCGCGCGGCCATCGCCGGCGCCCCGCCGTCGTGGGCGAACCGGCCTCAGTTCCCGCCGCCTTCACAACCCGTGCCGCAGCAGCCCGCCCCGCCGGTCCAGGGGACGCCTTCGGGGCCGTACACCGTCCAGGGCGCCCCCTCCGGGCCGTACACCGTGCAAGGCGCGCCCTCGGGGCCCTACAACGTCCACGGCACGCCGTCCGGGCCGCACCACGTCCAGGGGACGCCGTCCGGGCGCTACCCCGGCCCGCCACCGCAGCAGCCGCCGCACCCGCCCCGGCCGTTCACGCCGCCTCCGGTGCCGCTCGACCCGGCCGTGAGCACGTGGGGCGTGCCGCAGACGGCGTCGTGGGCCCGCGGCGACGAACCCGCCCGGCCGAGCGGCCCCGCCGCCGGCAAGCGGGCCAGGCTCGGCGAGGTCAGGGAGACGCAGGGCCTGGAGGGCGAGCAGCTGTCGGTGCAGCTGCTGGAAGTCCAGGACCCGGCCGACTACCTGTTCAGCGCGGCCGGGTACCGCCTGGAAGCCGGTGAACGCGCGGTGGTGGTGCACACCGAGATCACCAACCGCGGCTCGATCCCGTTCGCGTCGCTGCCGGACAACTACCTCGAGCTGCTCGCCGCCGACGGCCAGGCGATCGGCAAGGCCCCGGTGTCGCTGACGTCCCGGCCCCCGCACAAGATCGGCGTCAACCCGGGCGAAACGCTGGGCGGCCACACGGTCTACGTCCTCCCGGACGCCACCCGCGTGGTCTCGGTCCGCTGGAGCCCGCGGCCGGAGCCGGACGAGCGCACGATCACCTGGTCGATCGAGGACTAGTAGCTTTCGTCGCGCAGGATCTCCAGGGCCTTCGCCAGGTCGTCCGGGTACTCCGACTCGAACTCGACCCAGCGGCCGTCCGCCGGGTGCGCGAACGCCAGGGTCTTCGCGTGCAGCCACTGCCGGCTGAGCCCGAGGTGGCGGGCCAGCACCGGGTCGGCGCCGTAGGTCAGGTCGCCGACGCAGGGGTGCCGCAGCGCCGAGAAGTGGACGCGGATCTGGTGCGTCCGCCCGGTTTCGAGCTTGATGTGCGTGAGCGACGCCGCCCGGAACGCCTCGACGACTTCGTAGTGCGTCACGCTCGGGCGGCCGCCCTGGACCACCGCGAACTTGTAGTCGTGGCGCGGGTGGCGGTCGATGGGGGCGTCGATCGTGCCGCGCATCGGGTCCGGGTGGCCCTGGACGATCGCGTGGTAGCCCTTGTCGACCGTGCGCTCCTTGAACGCGCGCTTCAGCACGGTGTACGCGTGCTCGCTCTTGGCCACCACCATCACGCCGGTGGTGCCCGCGTCGAGCCGGTGGACCACGCCCTGGCGCTCGGCCGCACCCGAGGTCGCGATGCGCAGGCCGGCCGCGGCGAGGCCGCCGACGACGGTCGGGCCGGTCCAGCCCGGGCTCGGGTGCACCGCGACGCCGACCGGCTTCGAGATCACCACGATGTCGTCGTCGTCGTGCAGGATCTGCATGCCGTCGACCGGCTGGGCGACGACCTCGACCGGGTTCGCCGGCTCCGGCAGGGTGATCTCCAGCAGGCCGCCGCCGGAGAGGCGGTCGGACTTGCCCGCGGGACGGCCGTCGAGCAGCACGTCCCCGGATTCGGCGAGCTCGGCGACGACCGTGCGGGACAGCCCGAGCAGCTTGGCGAGGCCGGCGTCGACGCGCATCCCGTCGAGCCCGTCGGGCACCGGGAGCATCCGCGAGCTCACGCCTGCTCCTCCGGTGCCTTCTCGATCTGTGCCTTCTCGATCGTCTTCTCGAGCTTCTTGTCCTTGGTCGACGTGCCGTCGTAGTCCTTGCCCAGCAGCGACAGCAGCACGATCAGGGCGCCGCCGACGCAGATCGCGGAGTCGGCGATGTTGAAGATCGCGAAACCCTTGCCGTTCGGGGCGAACGCCGAGATGAAGTCGACGACGTGACCCTGCAGCCCGCCGGGCGCGCGGAAGATGCGGTCGGTCAGGTTGCCGGTGGCGCCGGCGAGCACGAGGCCGAGGCCGATCGCCCAGCCGATCGACCGCAGCCGCCGCGACAGCCAGATGATCGCGATGACCACGGCGAGTGCGACCAGGGCGAGCACCCACGTCATGCCGGTGGCCATCGAGAACGCGGCGCCGGGGTTGCGGATCACCTGCAGGTAGATGAGGCCGCCGAGAACCTTGACCGGCTCCTTGCCCTCCAGGTTGGCGACGACCAGGTTCTTCGTCACCAGGTCGATCGCCCAGAACACGACGGCGACCGCGAAGACCCAGCCGACCCGCCGCTTGGGCAGCAGCGGCTTCGCCGGGATCTCCGGGTTCTCGGGCGCGTCCGCGGCGGGATCGGGCACCGCATCGGCGGGCGCGGCGGTGTCGGGTTCGGAGTGGCTGGGCTCGGTGCTCACCGGTCCATTGTCCACGGCGGCGGCCAGGCCGTGTCGGGCCCGTCCGGCGGCGGGCGCGAACGGCTCGCCCGCCGCGGCGGGCGAGGCCGCCACCGGCGTCAGGAACACCGGCGCGACCTGCGCGAATCCGGCGGTCAGGGTGTCCGGGGGTGCTGCCGCAGCAACGCGGTGAAGGCGGCGGCCAGCAGGATCAGCGCCGAGACCAGCATGCCCACCAGGTCCGCCGAAAGCACCACGGCGACCAGCGCGAACGCGACCGTCGTCAGCAGGACGAACCGGCTGCGCTCGTACGCGGCGAGGACGAGCAGGCCGAGCGTCGCCAGCAGCGGGCCGCGCAGCCCGTCGCCGAGCCGGAACTGCCAGGACCCGACCAGGTCGAGCAGCGGAACGGCGAGCAGCGCCCCGATCGTGCCGAGGACGAACCACCCGGTGCGGACGGGCCGCCGGGCCCGCGCGTACCAGACGGCCGTGCCGGCGAGGACCACGCCGAGCCCGACCAGCCAGCCGGGCCCGATCGGCGGGCCGGTGCCCCCCCGTGTGGAAATCCTCCAGGGGAAACCTCAGCGCTTGGCTGTACTCGGTCGTCCCGTGCGGGACCGTCGGCTCGAGCAGGAGATTCGCGGCTTCGTCCTCGGCCGGGCTGCGGCGGGCCGGCAGCTGCACCGCGACCAGGCCGATCTCGGTGAATCCCAGCAGTGCCAGCGGAAACCAGAAACGCGGCCCTCTCCCCATCGCTGCAGGCTAGCGCTCAGCAGAAGGGCGGCAGCTCCCGCGGGTCGCCCACCGGCGCCCAGCGGCCGTCCACCTTCGCGTATTCCCAACGCGCTCCGCGGGCGACGATCTGCCGCAGCGCCAGGAGCACGCGGTCGACGTGTTCTTCCGTGCTGCCGAGGCCGAGGCTGACGCGAACCGCCTGCTGCCCGTCGCCGCCGGTGACGCCGATCAGCCGCTTGGCCGCGATGTGGGCGCAGAAGGCGCCGTCGCGGACGCCGATGCCGTACTCGGCGGACAGCACCGCGGCGAGCCAGCCCGGGTCGAAGCCGTCGACGACGAAGCTGACCGTGCCGACCCGGTCGACCGGCGCGTCGAACAACCGCAGCTCGGCGCAGCCGGGGATGCTCTCGAGGCCCTTGCGCAGCCGGGTGAGCAGAGCCTGTTCGTGCGCCTCGACGACGTCCCAGTTCCGGCTCAGGGTCTCGCACGCGACGCCGAGCGCGTATACGCCGACCGTGTTGGGCGAACCGGCTTCGTGGCGCTCCGGGCCGGTGTTCCAGACGACGGCGTCTTCGGTGACGAGCTTGGTCGCGCCACCGCCGGCGAGGTACGGCCGGGCCGCGCGCAGCCAGTCGGCGCGCCCGATCAGCGCACCCGCGCCGAAGGGCGCGTACAGCTTGTGGCCGGACAGGGCCACGTAATCGACGTCCAGTTCCTTGAGCGAGATCCGGCGGTGCGGGGCGAGCTGGGCGGCGTCCAGCGCGATACGGGCGCCGTGTTTCCGGGCCACCGCGGCGATTTCCGCCACCGGGAGCAGCTCACCGGTCACATTGGACGCTCCGGTGACGACGACCAGCCGCGGTCCCTGCGGGGCGTCCGCGAGTGCTTCGTCCACAGCGGACACCGCGGCGAGGCGGGTGCGCGGGGTCGGGATCCGCCGGACGTGCGGCCCCTGCCACGGCAGCAGCGCGGCGTGGTGCTCGGTGTCGAACACGATCACCGTGGTGTGCCGCGGCAGGCTGCGGGCGAGGAGGTTGAAGGAGTCGGTGGTGTTGCGGGTGAAGACGACGGTGTCGGTCCGCCGGGCGCCGACGAAGCGGCGCAGGGTGTCACGGGTGCGCTCGTAGAGCCTGGTGGAGACCTGCGACGCGAAGCCGGCCCCGCGGTGGACGCTGGCGTACCAGGGCAGGAACTCGTCGACGGCGCCGCGGACGGCCTCGAGGCACGGGGCGCTCGCGGCGTGGTCGAGGTTGGCGTAGCCGATGTCCCCGCCGGTCACCAGCGGAACCCGCAGCGACGCGCCCGCCACGGCGGGGACGGCGCGGGTTTCGGGGCTTGCGGGGCTTTCGAGCTGGGTGCGGTCGATGGCGAGAGTCATCGGGGTGCCTCCTCGGCGATCCGGGGGACCCCGGCGAGGGGCCCGCGCTTGCCCGTCGCACGGCGCGACCGGCCCGGTCTTCACCCGGGGCACCCCACCGCGGTAGGAGGGTTGCCGGCCAGCAAGCCGGGGCTTCGCGCTGGCACTCATGACCTGAGCCAGAAGGTAACCGAGAACGCCGCCGGTGGCCAACCCCCGCCTCACATTCTGAGACGCCGGTCACAGAGCGTGCTCAGCGGCCGGATTCGCCCTTCCAGCGGGCCAGGCGCCCGGCCCGGTCGACGGCGCGCAGCCGTCGCTCGGCGGCGTCGCGGACGGCGCTCGTCGTGACGACCAGCAGCTGGTCGTGCTCCTGCAGCCGGCTGGTCTTCTGCGGGGTGAAGCCCGCGCCGCCGCGCACGACCAGGCTGATCGTCGCCCCGATGGGCAGCCGCAGCTCGGACAGGTACACGCCGTGCAGCTTCGAGCCCGGCTGGATGCGGACCTGCAGCAGTTCGGCACCCAGCTCGTCCAGCGGCGCGGAGTCGACCTCGACCTCGTGCGGCTCGGACTTCTTGGCCAGCCCGAGCCGGCGCGCGAGCGGGCCGAGCGTCGCCCCCTGCACCAGCGTCAGCACGATGACCAGCACGAACACCGCGTCGACCAGCCGCTGCGCGCCCGGCAGGCCCTGCGACAGCGGGATCATGGCGAGCACGATCGGCACGGCGCCGCGCAGCCCGGCCCACGACAGGAAGGCCTGTTCCCGCCACGGCAGCCGGAACGGCAGCATCGCCAGGACGACCGAGACCGGCCGCGCCAGCAGCAGCACGACCCCGCCCGCGACCAGGCCCGGCACGATCGCGTCGAGCAGCCGGCCCGGCGACGCGAACAGCCCGAGCAGCACGAACAGCCCGATCTGCGCCAGCCAGCCCAGGCCCTCGGCGAACGACAGCGTGTCCGACCGGTGCGGCAGCCGCGAATTGCCGAGCACCAGCGCGGCGACGTAGGTGGCGAGCAGCCCGGACGCGTGCAGCAGCTGCCCGGACGAGTACGCGACGACGCACACCGCGACCGTGGCGAGCGGGTAGAGGCCGGTCGCCGGCAGCGCGGCCCGGCGCAGCGCGAACCCGCCGAGCCAGCCGAAGGCGAGCCCGATGACCAGGCCCGCCGTCAGCTCGTAGACCACCAGCAGCGGCAGCGTCCAGTCCACAGTGGTGCCTTCGGCCAGCACCACGACGGCGATGTAGGCCGGCGCGTCGTTGATGCCCGACTCGAGTTCGAGCGCGCCGGTGAGCCGGTGGCCGATGCCCGCGGTACGCAGCACCGAAAACACCGCGGCCGCGTCGGTCGAGGCGAGCACCGCGCCCCACAGCAGCGCCAGCCGCCAGTCCAGGCCCAGCAGCCAGTGCAGCGCCGCGCCGGTCACCGCGACGCTCGCCACGACGGCCACTGTGGACAGTGCGATTCCGCGGCCCAGCGCGGGTTTCACCGCCGACCACCGGGTGGTCAGCCCGCCTTCGGCGAGGATCATGACGAGCGCGGCGAGCCCGAGCGACTGGGTCAGCCCGGGGTTGTCGAACCGGATGCCGAAGCCGGCTTCGCCCAGCAGGACGCCGATGGCCAGGTACAGCAGCAGCGAGGGCAGGCC
Organism: Amycolatopsis mediterranei; assembly: GCF_026017845.1. Taxonomy (NCBI): domain Bacteria; kingdom Bacillati; phylum Actinomycetota; class Actinomycetes; order Pseudonocardiales; family Pseudonocardiaceae; genus Amycolatopsis; species Amycolatopsis mediterranei. Next base: position 3,268,292 of record NZ_CP100416.1, on the reverse strand, counting down.
GAGCCGGATCGACACGCGCACGGCCAGCACGGAGGCGAGGAGCACGACACCGCCGACGCCGAGCAGCACGGGAAGCTGGTCCATGCCCGCCTCCTCCCGAGTGCCGTGGGGCCCTCAGAATAGTGAGGCGCGCGGGTTAACTCGTTCGTGTACCGCTGCCCGTCGCCGGACACCCGGTGTGTTAAGGCGCCGCGACCCCACCGAGCGCGTCGAGATCGACACCGAGAGCGGCGAACGGCTCCCCCGCCGCGGGCAGCACCTTGACGGCGCGGTGGCCGTCCCTGGCCACCCAGCCGGCGTCGACCGCGCGGTCGAGCAGCGCCGCGGGCAGGGCGCCGGCGAGGTGGTCGCGGCGCTCCGTCCAATCCAGACAGTCACGCAGCAGCGGCCGCCGCCCGGCGGCGACCGGCACGCCGAGGTCGGCCAGCACCGATCGCCCGCGCGGGGTGAGGGCCAGGCCGTCGGCGGTGCCGAGCAGGCCGGTGGCGAGCATGCCTTCGCGCAGCGCCACGCCGAGCTCGCCGGCGAGGTGGTCGTAGCAGGTCCGCGCGAACCCGAGCCGCCGCGCCCGCAGCGACGACTTGAGACCGGTCACCGGGCGGTGCTCGGCGTGCTGGGCCAGGTGCTCGATCAGCTCGGCGACGCGCGGATCGGCGATCCGGACGTAGCTGGCCCGCCCCTGCTTGACCCGGACGACGAAACCGGCCCCGGCCAGCCGGCTGACGTGCTCGCTGGCCGTCGAGAGGGCGATCCCGGCCGCCTTCGCGAGCTCGCCGACGGTCCAGGCCCGGCCGTCCAGCAGCACGAGGCACATGGTGGCCCGGCTCGGGTCGGCGAGCACCGCGGCCACCTCGGCCAGCGCGATCGTCTCCATACCCCCACGCTACGGCCCCGACGGTTCGGCCACGGCCGAACCGTCGTACCCAGCCGGACGACACGCGTACCCCGGTGGACGACACGCGTACTCAGCCGGACGACACGCGTACTCAGCCGGACGACACGGCGCCGGCCGCCTGCCTCCGCGTGTCGTCCATCCAGGTACGCGTGTCGTCCGCGTGGGTACGCGTGTCGTCCGGCTGGGTCCGGGGTCAGAGGGGTTTGAGGAACTTGGCGGCGACCTGGACGGCCGGGCCCGAGTCGTTCGAGTTCTCCAGGACCACCGCGAAGGCGATGGTGCCGCGGTAGCCCACGAACCAGCCCGTGGCCTGCTTGCCGTCGCCGAACTGGGCGGTGCCCGTCTTGCCGAAGACGGTGCCCGACGCCGCGGCCGCGCGGCCGGTGCCGCTGGTCACCACCGCGCGCATCATCTTCCGCACCTCGCCGAGCACCGACGCCGGCGGCGGGGAGTAGCCCTTGACCACCTTGGTCTCGACGTCGTGCCACAGCCGCGGCGTGATCGCCTTGCCGGAGGCGACCGTGGCGGCCATCAGCGTGCCGCCGAGGGCGCTGGCCTGGATGCGGCCCTGGCCGAACCCGTCCTCGACCTGCTCGTCCTTGCTCGCCGCGGGCTCGACCTTCCCCAGCTCCGTCTTGAGCCCGGGGATCTCGTAGTCGGCGTTGAGGCCCAGCTCGTCGGCCGCCTTCTTCAGCCCGTCCGCGGGCAGGCCGAGCGCCAGCTGCCCGAACGTCGTGTTGCAGGAGCGCGCGAACGCCGTCTGCAGGTTGGTCGCGCCCAGCTCGAAGCCCTCGTTCTTGACCGTCCGGGTGCCGATCGTCGCGACGCCCGGGCAGTCGACCGGCGAAGCCGCGTCGAGCCCGCTCTGCTGGACCGCCGCCACCGAGGTCGCGATCTTGAACGACGACCCCGGCTCGTACAGGCCGTTGAGCGCCTTCGGCGAGTTTCCGGCCGCGGTGTTCTGCGCGACGGCGAGGATGTCGCCGGAACCCGTGTCGAGGGCGACGAGCATCGCCGATCCCTGGTAGCCGTCCACCGCGGCCTGGGCGGCGTTCTGCGCATCCAGGCTCAGGCTCGCCACGAGCGGCTTCGCCCCCTCGGCCGACGCCTTCCCGAACAGCGTCTCGAGGCTCTTGCCACCGGCATCGACGCGTTCGACGGCGAATCCCCCGCCGGCCGCGGCGGTGACCTGCCCGGTGAGCGCCGAGCGCAGCAGCGGGGCCGGGTTGCCGTCCACCGGCCGCACGCCGCCGGGCCCGCTGACGACCAGCGGCTTGCCGTCGCGGTCGGCGACCGCGGTGGTGTCCTGCGCGGCGGTGCTGATCACCAGCCGCTGGCCCGCCTCCAGCTTCGGGTGCAGCAGCGACGGCGCCCAGTGGACCAGCCACTTCCCCCCGTTCTGCGCGAGCTGGAACGGCACGTCGTAGGTCCACGTCTTGCCCGGCTTCAGCGTCCACGACACGCTGAACGTGCCGTCCGTCTGCTTCGCGCCGGCCGCGGCCGGCTGCAGGGCGGTCAGCTTGGCGGTGACCGACGACGGGGTCAGCGCGTTCCGCGTGGCCCGCAAGGCCACCGCGGCGGCCGCGTTGTCGTCGGTCAGCCGGCCCGCCGCGTCGGGGTTGTTCTCGGAAAAGTCCTGCAGGTACTCGGTGATCGCGGAGTTCGGGTCGTGCGCGCCCGGGCTCTCCACCGCGGTCGCGCCGGTGGCGGCCTCCGGCGTCGATCCGCCGCTGTTCAGCACGAAGAACGCGGCCACCAGGACCACGACGACCAGCAACGCGCCACCGATCAGGATGCCGCGTCTCTTAGCGGGATTCACCTTCGACGTACCCCTCCCCCAAGGTGCCGCCCCGGATCCGGGGTGGCCGGTCGAGTCTGCACCCTACCGGCCACCCGCGGCAATCATGCTTTCGCCACCGCCACGGTGACCTTCGTGCCGTCGCCGACCGTGCCGGCGAAGCCCTCGCCGACCGGGCCGTAGGTCACCGACGTCGCCAGCGTCTCCGACGCCAGGAACTCCTCGTGCGTCCGAGCCGCTTCGACGACGTCGGCGGGCGCGTCGATGGTGAGCGCGATCCGGTCGGCGACGTCGAGCCCGGCGTCCCGGCGGGCCTGCTGCACGACCCGGACCAGGTCGCGGACCAGGCCCTCGGCCGCCAGTTCCGGCGTCACCTCGGTGTCGATCAGGACCAGCCCGGACCCGCCGGGCAGCTCCGCCGCCGCGCCGCCGCCCTTGGCGACCAGCCGGCGTTCGAACTCGCCTTCCTGCAAGGCGATCCCGGCCGCGACCACGGCGCCGCCCTGGAACGACCAGTCCCCCGCCTTGACGGCCTTGATCACCGTCTGGACGTCCTTGCCCAGGCGCGGGCCGGCGGCGCGGGCGTTCACCGCGACCTCGAACCCGCCGTGCGCGGCGACGTCGGTGGTCAGCTCGACCGCCTTGACGTTCACCTCGTCCCGCAGGATGTCGGCGAAGGCGCCCATCGTTTCGGCGTCCGAAGCCGCCACGACCAGTGACGACAGCGGCAGCCGCACGCGCAGCTTGTTCGCCTTCCGCAGCGACAGCGCCGACGACGCCACCTGCCGCACCCGGTCCATCGCCGTCACCAGCGCCGCGTCCGCGGGCAGGTCGTTGGCGTTCGGCCAGTCGGTCAGGTGCACCGAACGGCCGCCGGTGAGCCCGCGCCAGACGACCTCGGTGGTCAGCGGCAGCAGCGGTGCCGCCACCCGCGAAGTCACCTCCAGCACGGTGTGCAGCGTGTCGATCGCGTCCTGGTCGCCCGCCCAGAAGCGATCACGCGAGCGGCGGACGTACCAGTTCGTCAGGACCTCGAGGAAGTCCCGGACGGTCTGGCACGCGCCCGCGACGTCGTAGTGGTCCATCGCGTATTCGACGTCGGTGACCAGCTCGTGCGTCTTCGCCAGGACGTACCGGTCGAGCACGTTCGGCGAATCCGTGCGCCACTTGCCTTCCACGCCTTCGGCGTTCGCGTACAGCGCGAGGAAGTAGTACGAGTTCCACAGCGGCAGCACGGCCTGGCGGACGGCGTCGCGGATGCCCTTGTCGGTGACGACGAGGTTGCCGCCGCGCAGGATCGGGCTCGCCATCAGGTACCAGCGCATGGCGTCGGAGCCGTCGCGCTCGAAGACGTCGTTGACGTCCGGGTAGTTGCGCAGCGACTTGGACATCTTCGCGCCGTCCGAGCCCAGCACGATGCCGTGCGAGACGCAGGTGCGGAACGCCGGCCGGTCGAACAGCGCCGTCGCCAGCACGTGCAGCAGGTAGAACCAGCCGCGGGTCTGCCCGATGTACTCGACGATGAAGTCGCTCGGGTAGTGGTGTTCGAACCACTCGGCGTTCTCGAAGGGGTAGTGCACCTGGGCGTACGGCATCGAGCCCGAGTCGAACCAGACGTCGAGGACGTCCGGGACGCGGCGCATCGTCGACTGGCCGGTCGGGTCGTCCGGGTTCGGCCGGGTCAGGTCGTCGATGTAGGGCCGGTGCAGGTTGTCCAGCCGCACGCCGAAGTCGGCCTCGAGCTCGTCGAGCGAGCCGTAGACGTCGGTGCGCGGGTACGCCGGGTCGTCGGACTGCCACACCGGGATCGGCGTGCCGAAGTACCGGTTGCGGGAGATCGACCAGTCGATGGCGTTCTCCAGCCACTTCCCGAACTGGCCGTCCTTGACGTTCTCCGGGTACCAGGTGATCTGCTGGTTGAGCTCGACCATCCGGTCCTTGAACTGCGTCACCGCGACGAACCACGACGAGACCGCGCGGTAGATCAGCGGGTTCCGGCAGCGCCAGCAGTGCGGGTAGCTGTGGTCGTAGGTCTCGTGCCGCAACAGGACCGCGCCCTGCCGCGCCGCGGATCCGGTGCCGTTCTTGAGGTCCCGCACGATGTTCGGGTTGGCGTCGAAGACCTGCTGGCCCTCGTAGTCCGGCACGGTCGCGTCGAACTTGCCGTGCGCGTCGACCGGCGTGACCGGCGGGATGCCCGCGGCGTCGGTGACGACCTTGTCGTCGGCGCCGTAGGCCGGGGCGATGTGGACGATCCCGGTGCCGTCGTCGGTGGTGACGTAGTCGGCGGCCAGCACCTGGTGGGCGTTCTCGGTGCCGAGGAAGTACGGGAACGGTGGGGCGTAACGGGTTCCGAGCAGCTGCGTGCCGGTGTAGTGCGCGACCACCGTCGGCTCTTCGCCGAGCTCACGCGCGTACGCGGCAACCCGCGCTTCGGCGAGCAGGAACCGCTTGCCCTCGCTCTCCACGACGACGTACTGCACCTCCGGGTGCACGGCCGTGGCGAGGTTCGACGGCAGCGTCCACGGCGTCGTCGTCCAGATCAGCAGATAGGTGCCGTCGAGCTCGGTCCCGTTGCCCTCCAGGCGGAAACCGACCGTGACGGCCGGGTCCTGGCGGTTGCGGTAGACGTCGGAATCCATGCCGAGCTCGTGGTTGGACAGCGGCGTCGCGTCACGCCAGCAGTACGGGAGGACGCGGTAGCCCTCGTAGACGAGTCCCTTGTCCCACAGGCGTTTGAAGGCCCAGAGCACCGACTCCATGTAGGTGACGTCGAGGGTCTTGTAGTCGTTGTCGAAGTCGACCCAGCGGGCCTGGCGGGTGACGTACTCGCGCCACTCGTCGGTGTAGCGGAGAACGGACTCCTGCGAAGCCGCGTTGAACTTCGCGATGCCCATCTCTTCGATCTCGGACGTCTCGGTGATGCCGAGCTGCCGCATCGCTTCGAGCTCGGCGGGCAGGCCGTGGGTGTCCCAGCCGAAGCGGCGCTCGACCTTGTGGCCCTTCATCGTCTGGTAGCGCGGCACCAGGTCCTTGACGTACCCGGTGAGCAGGTGGCCGTAGTGCGGCAGGCCGTTGGCGAAGGGCGGGCCGTCGTAGAAGACGTACTCGTTTTCGCCCTTTTCGCCGGCCGGGCGCGCGTCGATCGTCGCCTGGAAGGTCCGGTCGCTCTCCCAATAGGCGAGGACCTGCTTCTCCAGTGCGGGGAACGACGGCTGCGACGGGACTCCTGCGCCGTCGCCAAGCTGGGCCTGGGGGTACATCCGGGTGCTCCTCGGTTCGTCGCTCGCGTACGGACGACCGGCTTCGCACCGGTCACCCACACGGGGACGAGACGCCTCGGCGTTCCGCGGTACCACCCCGCTTGCCTGCTCGCGCAGGCCACTTCGTTCGACGGCTGTCACGGGCCGCACCCGTCCGGTTCTACTGAGAGCTCGCGCTCGGTTCTTCCGGAGGCTCCCCGGTGATGGCCGGATCGGCGCCTGTTGCCTACCAGGTTAACCGGCCCGCGCAACCGGGTTGTCACGAGGGGCACGTACCCCGGCGAGCGTGACGCCGATCGCGACCAGCCACAACACCCCGGCGATCAGGCCGGCCGCGTGGAGCCCGGCGAGGAACTGCCCGCCCGGCTCGCCCGCGACCGCGCCGAGCACCGCCACCCCGAGCGCGCCGCCGGCCTGGCGGGCGGTGTTGTTGACCCCGCCGGCCACGCCCGCGCGCTCCGGCGGGATGCCACCGACCGCGGCCGTCACCACCGCCGTCGTCAGCAGGCTCATCCCGATCCCGAGGCCGAGCAGCGTCGGCAGGAGGGCCGGGTACCCGCTGTTTTCGTTCAGCAGCAGCAGGTTCAGCATGCCGAGCGCGCCGAGCGCGAGGCCGGCGACCATGAGCGGCCGCGGCCCGAAGCGGCCGGTCAGCCGGCCCGCGACCGGGGCCAGCAGCGAGAGCGGGCCGAACAGCGGCAGCACCTCGAGCCCGGCTTCGAGCGGTCCCGCGTGCCGGACCCCCTGCAGGTACAGCGTCAGGACGAGGATCGCGCCGATGCCGGTGAAGTTCATCGCCGCCGCGACGAAGTTCGGGCTCGACGTCCGGCGGACGACGTCCGGGGGCAGCATGGGATCCGCGCCCCGGCATTCCACGACCGCGAACGCCGCGAGGGCCCCGGCCGCCACGATCCCGGCCACGATGTTCCGGTCGATGACCGCGTACACCCCGGCGCCGAGGGCGGGCACCGCGGTGGCGACGCCGGCGACGTCGATCCGCCGTCCGCTCCGGCGCTCGCCGCGCGGGACGAGCCGCCGCGTCGCGAAGACGGCCGCCAGCACGACGGGGACGTTGAGCCAGAACACCGGCCGCCAGCCCGCCGCCGTCACGACCGCGCCGCCCAGCACCGGGCCCGCCGCCAGGGCCAGCGCCGACACGCCGGTCCAGAGGCCGAGGGCCCGCGCGCGCTCGGCGCGTCCCGGGTAGGCCGTCGTGATCACGGCGAGCGTCCCGGGCAGCAGCAACGCCGCGCCAAGGCCCTGGCCGGCGCGGGCGGCGACGAGCCACGGCGCCGAGCCGGCGAGCCCGCACGCGGCCGACGCCGTGCCGAACAGCGCGAAGCCCGCGAGGACCACCCGGCGGTGGCCGAAGACGTCGCCGAGGGCGCCGCCGGTGAGCAGGAAGGCGGCCAGGGTGACGGCGTAGCCGTCCACCACCCACTGCTGCGTCGCGAGGCCGGCGTGCAGGCCGGTGCCGATGGCGGGCAGGGCGACGTTGACGACCGTGACGTCCAGCTGGACGAGGAACATCCCGGCGCACATGGTGAACAGGAGCATGTCCCCAGTGGACCGCGGGGACACTTCGGTTTGGGTGGAAGCGTCGCGGGGGCACCCTGGGAGCGTGGAAGGTGACGCCGACATCGCGCGCACGGCCGCGCTGTTCGCGGACCCGGCCCGGGTCCGCGTGCTGCTCGCGCTCGCCGACGGCCGGGCGCTGGCGGCGTCCGTGCTGGCCGCCGAAGCGCGGCTGTCCGCGCCGGGCGTCAGCGCGCACCTGGCGAAGCTGCGGGCGGCGGGCCTGGTCGTCGCCGAGAAGTCGGGGCGCCACCGGTTCTACCGGCTGGCCGGCCCGGACACCGCAGAGCTGCTGGAGACGCTGGCCCGGCGTTCGCCGTCCCAGCCGGTGACGTCGTTGCGCGAAGGGACGCGGGCGGAGGCGCTGCGGACGGCCCGGACGTGCTACGACCACCTCGCGGGCCGGCTCGGGGTGGCGGTGACGTCGGCGTTGCTGGCCCACGGTGCTCTGGCCGGTCCCGGTGATACGCGACGGCGGCCGGGTGACCGGATTTCGGCTCCGCTGCGCGAACACCCGTACACGCTGGGTCCGGCGGCTTCCGCGGTGTTCGGCTCGCTGGGCGTGGACGTCGACGCGGTCGCGGCCGGACGACGTCCGCTGCTGAAGTTCTGCGTCGACTGGAGCGAGCAGCGGCACCACCTGGCGGGCGCGCTGGGCGCGGCGGTGGCGACCCGGTTCCTCGACGCGGGCTGGGTCCGGCGGCGAGCCCGGGCCCACCGCGCGCTGCGCCTGACCCCGGAAGGCTCCCAAGCCCTCGCCACTCACCTCGGCTTGGCAGACCTCGCCGCCTGACGCCGTGTCGTCCCTTCAATCACGCGTGTCGTCCCTCCAGACACGCGTGTCGTCCCCTCAGGCACGCGCGTCGTCCGCTCCAGCGGGCATTACGCGAGATCCGGCGGGCACCTCGCGGTGATTGGAGAGGCATCATGCGTGATGGGAAGGGCATCATGCGTGATTGGGGGGTCGACACGGTCAGTGGTGGGCGGCGACCAGGGTGGCGTCGGGGCGGCAGCGGTCGCAAGGGGTGAAGCCGAGCTGGCGGGCCTCGCCCACGCCGATCGGGATCGTGTCGCGGGTGCCGAGCCAGGGGCACGTCCTGAGGTGGTAGCGGGGGTGCTCGTCGACCACCACGACCTCGTCCTCGAGGTCGGCCAGGACCGCGATGTCGGCTTCGGAGGTCTCTTCCACGCCCGGGTCGGAATCGGGCTTCGTTTCGGCCTCGGCTGAAGCGTCGGGCTCCGGGGCCGGCTCGGGGTCAGGCGTGTCGGCCGGGTCACCCAGGTCGCCGGCGGCCGGGATCAGGGTGGTTTGTTCTTCTTCGGCAGGCGACTCAGGTGACTCAGACGCCTCAGCCGGCTCGGGCTCCGGCGCGGAAACGACCAGAGCCGAAGGTGCGGCAGAGCGGCGACGGCGGCGCAGCCAGTCGGCGACCAGGAGCAGCCCGGCCAGTACGGACAGGCCGATGGAAACCCACGCCCACAGCGAAGAGGCCGTGATCAGCGCGGTGACGAGCAACCCCAGAGCCGCCAGTACCAGGACCAGCACGATGTAAAGCACGCTGAATTACAGCACGAACCGCCCTGGAGCGAACCACGACCCGCCCACGTGTGGTACCGGATCGACTCCGAACCGTGGTCCACCCCACCGGCGGCGGCCGGCGGGGTGGACGCGGAACGGGAACTCAGCCGGCTTCGGCGCGCGGGCCGAAGGAGTAGCCCTGGCCGCCGCTCGTCGAACCGGACGACTGCCCGGAGTTCGACGACGCCGACGCGGGGGCCGCGGAACCGCGGTCGTCGAGTTCGCGCAGCTGGGACTCGAGGAACCCGCGCAGCCTCGTGCGGTACTCCCGCTCGATCGTGCGCAGCTCTTCGATCTTCTTGCCCAGCCCGCTCTTCTCGGAGTTCAGGCTGTTCATCGTCTCGGTGTACTTCCGCTGGGACTCGCGCTCCAGCGTGGTCGCCTTGTCGCGCGCCTGGCGCTCCAGGGTTTCGGCACGGGTCCGCGCATCGTTCAGCATCGTGTCGACGCGGGTGCGGGCCTCGTTGACCATCGAGTCGGACTTCGCCCGGGCATCCGAAAGCAGCTGCTCGGACTTGGTGCGGGCCTCGGCCAGCATCCCGTCGGACTCGGTCTTCGCCTCGGCGGTCAGCCGGTCGGCCATCTCCTGGGCCAGGCCCAGGACCTTGGCGGCCTGCACGTTCGGCTCCGTGCTGTCGCTCACCATCGAGTGCGCCTGGGTCTGCTCCATGGCGGACTGCGGCGGCGGCACCGGGGCAAGCCGGCGCGACGGCTCTTCACGCATCGGGGGCGCGCCGACGTTCGCCTTGGCGTTGTCGAGCTCGCTCCGAGTCGACTCGAGTTCGGCGTCGAGCTGCTCCATCTGCTGGCGCAGCTCGTTGTTGTCTTCGATCAAGCGGGCCAGCTCGGTCTCCACCAGGTCGAGGAACGCGTCCACCTCGTCCTCGTTGTAGCCCCTCTTGCCGATGGGCGGCTTGCTGAACGCAACGTTATGCACGTCAGCGGGGGTCAACGACATCAGATCACCTCACGCACTCCATGGCCTGCAGGGTCCACCCAAGTTTCCCCGATCAACTTGGAGTCGCCAGTTGCATCGCGAAGAACACAACCAACAGCAGCACCATAATCGACAAGTCCAGTCCGACGCCGCCGATTCGAACCATCGGAATGATTCGCCTGAACAGACGAACCGGCGGGTCCGTCACTGTGTAGATGGTCTCGAGCGTGACCGCAACCCCTCCGGCCGGATGCCACTCACGCGCGAAGGTCCGGACGAGTTCGACCACGATCCGCGCCGTCAGCAGCAGCCAGAAGGCGAACAGCACGTACCAGACGACCAGCCACACAGCTTCCACGTACCTACTCTAACCGGGCGTCCTCTCCGAAGACGCAGTTGAGGGGGCCGACCTCGCCTCGGGTCGGCAAAGTCACGTCTGCATGCGCTCAGCGGTCCCGGCGACTTCAGCCCCGCAAAAACAATCCGCCCTCGGCAATCCGCCGACGGTCTTCCGCGGTGACGTCCACATCGGGCGGTGAGAGAAGGAACACCTTGTTGGTGACCTTGTCCATCGACCCCCTGAGCGCGAACGCCAGCCCGGCCGCGAAGTCGACGAGCCGCTTCGCGTCCGCGTTCTCCATCTCGGTGAGGTTCATGATCACCGGGATGCCCTCGCGGTAGTGCTCCCCGATCGCCCGCGCCTCCGCGTAGCTGGTCGGGTGCAGCGTGGTGATGCGGCTCAACGGGTCACGCACCGGCTGGCGCACGACCGGCTCGGTGACCGGTCGCAGCCGGGCGACGGGTTCCGGCTGCCGGTCCATGGCGAGCGCGCCGTGGACAGCGGGCTCGGAGCTGGGCACGGAGCGTGACCGGCTGCGGCTGACAGGCTCGTCGTACGTGTCATCGACGTCGCGGTACCGTGAGCGGGACGGCCGCGGCGCCGGCTCCTCGTAGGAGTCGTAGTCGTCGTCCGCGTAACCGCGCCGGTAATCGTCTTCGACGTCGTAGCCGTCATCGTCAGCGGGCACCATCCCGAAGTAGGCCTTCAGCTTCTGCAGCGCGCTCATGCCTCTCCCTAGCCCTAGCCGCTCCCGCACTGACTCAATCTCCACGCCGTCAGTGCCCCGCGCGGGCGGCCACGAAACGTGACGACCGCGCGAGCTCCCTACGGCGAGGCTAAACCGCGTCCACCGAGCAACGCGGTTCCGACACGCACAGAGGTCGAGCCGTGCGTGATCGCCTGCTCGAGATCATGGCTCATCCCGGCGGAGACGTCTGCGGCATTCGGGTGATCTTTTCGGAGGCTCTCCCCCGCGCGAGCGAGCCGTTCGAAGGCCGCGGCCGGGTCCGCACCCAGCGGCGCGACGGCCATCAGGCCGCGAAGCCGCAGCTCTCCGGACTGCGCGATGTGGTCAGCGAGCGCGGGGAGCTCGGCGAGCGGGCAGCCGCCGCGTCCGGGGTCGTCGTCGAGGCTGGCCTGGATCAGCACGTCGAGGGGTTCCTCACGTTTACCGCTGTAACGCTCGGTGTGCACCGCCTTGGCGAGCGCGTCGGCGAGCCGGGCGGAGTCGACGGACTGCACTTCGTGTGCCCAGCCGACCACGGAACGCGCCTTGTTCCGCTGCAGCCGGCCCACCATGTGCCACCGCAGCCGGGCGGCGACCTCGGCGGCCTTCGGCCCGGCCTCCTGGTCGCGGTTCTCGCCGACGTCGGTGACGCCGAGCTCGGCCAGCAGCGCGACGTCGGACGCGGGGAAGGTCTTCGTGATCGCGATCAGCTTGACCTCGTCCCGCGCGCGCCCGGCGGCGCGGCAGGCGGCGGCGATCCGCTCCTCGACCTCGGCCAGGTTCTCGGCCAGCTCGGCCTTCCGGGAGGTCACGCCTCGATCCAGGTGATGCCCGCGATCCGCCCGGTGGTCCCGTCGCGCCGGTAGCTGAACAGTGTCTTGTCCTCGTTCGTGCAGCGCGGGTCGACGCCGATCTTGCCGACGCCGAGGTCGGCCAGCTGCCGCCAGAGCCCGGCGCGCAGGTCGAGGCCGGGGGTGCCCGTGCGGGTCTTGCACGCGCTGCCGGGGACGTGTTTCTCGACGTCGGCGGCCATGGCGGCGGGGACCTCGTAGCAGTCGCCGCAGATCGCCGGGCCGAGCAGGGCCTCGATCCGGTGCGGCTCGGCGCCCAGCTTCCGCATGGCCTCGACCGCGGCCGCGACGACGCCGACCCGCGTGCCCACCCGGCCCGCGTGCACCGCCGAGACCACCCCGGCCTCGGCGTCGGCCAGCAGGATCGGGACGCAGTCGGCGACCAGCACCACGAGCGCGACGCCCGGGGTCGCGGTCACCAGGGCGTCGGTCGCCTCCGCCGCGGTGGTTTCCGAGCCGTCCACGATCGTCGCCGTGCGGCCGTGGACCTGCTCCATCCAGGCCAGCTCGTCCTCGGCCAGGCCCAGCTCGGCGGCCAGGCGCTTGCGGTTGGCGAAGACGTTGCCCTCGTCGTCGCCGACGTGGTCGCCCAGGTTGAAGGTGTCGTAGGGGGGCCGTGACGCGCCGCCCGCCCTGGTCGTGACCACTCGCCGCACCCGCACGAAATCCTCCTGAACATCACTGAAGGCCACCACCCACGACTCTAGTTCGCGGGCGATGGCCTTCAGAGGTGTGGCTAGCGCCGCATGAACGGCGGGACGTCGACCTCGTCGTCCGACGGGTCGTCGTGCACCGGCATCGCGCGCCCGGGCAGGCTGCCCTGGGTCGCGTTGGAGCCGAGCGGCGAGTAGCCGCGCGAACCGCCGCCGGGCTGCGGGAGCCCGCCCGAGGGCTGGTTGCCGCCGGCCGACGGCAGCGGCGAGTGCGACCGCGGCGGCGCCACCGGGTAGCCGGAGCTGCCCGCGGACGGCACCGGGGTGGCGCCCGACGGCGGCGACTGCGAGTTCGAGACCTGGCCGGCCGAAGCCGACGCGGTGGACGACCCGCGCGAGCCGGAACCGAACGTCGACGGGTCCAGCTTCTTGTGCGTCGGCGCGCCGGCGTCGAACCCGGCCGCGATCACCGTGACGCGGACCTCGTCGCCGAGGGAGTCGTCGATGATCGTGCCGAAGATGATGTTCGCGTCCGGGTGCGCGGACTCCTGGACCAGCGACGCGGCCTCGTTGATCTCGAACAGGCCCAGGTCGGAGCCGCCCGCGATGGACAGCAGCGCACCGTGGGCGCCGTCCATCGACGCCTCCAGCAGCGGCGAGTTGATCGCCTTCTCCGCGGCCTGGATGGCCCGGCCCTCGCCGCGCGCCGAGCCGATGCCCATCAGCGCGGAGCCCGCGCCGGACATGACGCTCTTGACGTCGGCGAAGTCGAGGTTGATCAGGCCCGGCGTGGTGATCAGGTCGGTGATGCCCTGGACACCGGAGAGCAGCACCTCGTCCGCGGAGCGGAACGCGTCCATCAGCGAGACGCCGATGTCGCCGAGCTGCAGCAGCCGGTCGTTCGGGATCACGATGAGGGTGTCGCACTCGTTGCGCAGCGACTGGATGCCGTCTTCGGCCTGCTTGCCGCGCCGCTTGCCCTCGAAGGTGAACGGGCGGGTCACGACGCCGATGGTCAGCGCGCCCAGCTTGCGGGCGATCTGCGCCACGACCGGTGCGCCACCGGTGCCCGTGCCGCCGCCTTCACCGGCCGTCACGAACACCATGTCGGCGCCCTTGATGACCTCTTCGATCTCTTCACGGTGGTCTTCGGCGGCCTTCTGGCCGACCTCGGGGGCGGCGCCCGCGCCGAGGCCGCGGGTCAGTTCGCGGCCGATGTCCAGCTTGACGTCGGCGTCGGACATGAGCAGTGCCTGGGCGTCGGTGTTCACCGCGATGAACTCGACACCCTTGAGGCCGACCTCGATCATGCGGTTCACGGCGTTCACGCCGCCACCGCCGATGCCGACCACCTTGATCACCGCAAGGTAGTTGTGCGGGGGCGTCATCGAAGTCCGCCTTCCTGATCGTTGTGCCCGTACAGCCCGCCGCCGGTGATCAACCCTCAACCTCAACCCCAGATCGAGAGTTATGTCAACCGCCGACGTTAGGCAGGACGGTAGGCACCAGGCAGGCTCTAATCCAGTAGGCACGCCGTGTGTCGCAAAGGTGTTTTGCCACAACACGTTCGAGCGCGCAAGAGCGACGGGCCCCCGGCACCGTCCCGGCCCGATCTGGTATGGCCACCGGATCAGGCGGGGACGGGCATGCTCATGAGGACTTCCGTGGGTGTTCCGGTGGCCGATCCACCGGGCGGTTCGACGCTCACCGCGACCTTGTCGGCGCCGGCGACGCCGTCCGCCACGACCAGGCCGCCCCGGTCCGCCGCCGCGATCACCCCGGCCGGGCGCGGCGCGGCCGCGCCGGTGATCAGCCAGGCTTCGTAGACCTTCCCGCCCGGCTGCGACGGCAGGCCGGCGTCCATCACCATCACCCGGTTGAGCGACCGCGACAGGACGACCGTGACGCCGCCGCCGGTCGGCGCCTCGCCGTGCGCGGTCTTCGCGTCCGGTGCCGCGAGCAGCGCCGCCACCGGCGCGAACTGCTGTTTCGCCTGGTCGAGGCGGCTCTGGGCGGCCTGCAGCTCCTGCTGCTGGGTCAGCGCGATCCCGCCGAACACCCCGCCCGCGGCGAGCCCGACGACGGCCGCCGCGGCCGACACGACGACCGCCCAGCGCGGGGCCCGCACCGAGCGGCGGTGCCGCTCCGGCGCACCGGGCCGGGTGCGCGGCGGCAGCTGGCGGGTGGCGTGCATGGCGGTCATGACGCGGTCCTTGAACCCCGGCGGCGGCTCTTCGGCCATCGCCGCGCCCAGCCGGGCCGCCGTCGCCCGCAGCTCGGCGACCTCCTGTGTGCACGAGTCGCACTGCTCGAGGTGGCGGGCGAACTCCGCGCGTTCGACGTCGTTGACGGCGTCGAGTGCGAAGGCGCCGGCCAGGGTGTGCATCTCCGGCGTGCTCAAGCGGTCACCCCCAGGCAGTCCCGCAGGCGGATCAGCCCGTCCCGCAGCCGCGTCTTGACGGTTCCTTGCGGCGTCGACAGCACTTCGGCCACCTCGCGATACGTATAGCCCTGGTAGTAGGCGAGCAGCACGGACTCGCGCTGCAGGTCGGTCAGGAAGGACAGGCACCGGCGCACCTGGGAGCGTTCGAGCCGCGCGGTGACGGACTCCGCGACCTCGTCGAACGGGCGGCCGCGGGCGGCTTCGAAGGTCGCCTTCTGCTCGCGCTCGGTGCTCGCGCGCGCCGAGCGGACGCGGTCGACGGCGCGGCGGTGCGCCAGCGTCATCGCCCAGTTCAGCGCCGAGCCCTTGTCCGGGGCGTACCGCGTGGCGGTGCGCCACAGCTCGACGAGCACCTCCTGGGCGACCTCTTCGGACTGGGCCGCGTCCCGGACGATCCGCCGGACGAGCCCGTAGATCGGCCCGGCGAACTGGTCGTAGAGCAGCTCGAAGGCCCGCTCGTCGCCCTTGGCGACGCGGATCATGAGCTCTTCCGGGGACGGCACAGTGGGGCCGGCCGAAACCTCCGAGGGCACCGGCGCCATGTGGCGCGGGCGGGCCGGCTCATCCATGCAGCTGTCCTCCGGCGTTCTGCGGGGTGCGCGCCGCGACCGCGGCCTTCCGCAGCCACAGCGCGACGCCGTGGCGGCGGATCAGCGCGGACACCCGCTGCGGGAGCAGCGGCCGGGCCAGCACCAGCCGGGCCAGCCAACGCGGGTTCACCGGGCGGCGAACTCCCCGCAGCGTAGCGATCAGGGGCGTGGCCGTCCCGCGGCGCAACGCCACGGTGAGGTCGAGCAGCGCCTCCGGGCGCGGCAGGCGCATCCGGTACTCGCCGTCCATCTCCTGGAACGGCGAGACGTAGAACGCCTTGGCCGCGCGGGCGCGGCCGGCCTCGTCCGGGTGCAGCAGGTAGGCGTGGCGGCCGCCGTAGGTGTTGTGCACCTCGGCGACGACGCACGCCGGCCGGCCCTCCGGCTCGTGGCACCAGTAGACGCTGATCGGGTTGAACGCGTACCCGAGCACGCGGGCGGCGGCCAGCATCACGACCCGGCCGCCGCGCAGGTCGACCCCGCGCTCGGCGAGCCAGGCGTCCAGCTTCTCCCGGATGCCGCGCGGGTCACCGGCCGCGAAGTGGTCGCGGGGGTCGAACCGGGCGAACGGCCGCAGCCACCACGGCAGCCGCGGGAGGTCGTCCAGGTCCACCCGCCACAGGTACACGCGGTGGGTGAAGGCGTGCGGCGGGTCGATCCGCCGCACGTGCGCGACCGTGGCGTCGTAGAGCGCGTTCGTCACCACGTCACCCCCAGGCTTTCCGCGGCGCGGGCGCCCGAAGCGCAGCCGTCCTCGTGGAAGCCCCAGCCGTGGTAGGCGCCCGCGTACGCCAGCACGCCGTCGTTGAGCCCGGCCAGCCGTCGTTGCGCGGCCACGGATTCCGGCGTGTAGACGGGGTGCTCGTACCGCATCCGCGCGACGACGTGCTCCTGGCCGGGGCCGTCGCCGGGGTTGAGGGTGACGACGTAGCCGGTCGGCTCGTCGAGGCGCATCAGGCGGTTCATGTCGTAGCTGACCTGGACCGCGCCGGTGGGCGCGCCGCAGGCGGGCGCGCGGTAGTTCCAGCCGGCCCGGGCGGCGGGCAGCGAGGGCAGCACGCTCGTGTCGGTGTGCAGCCAGGCCTCGTTCTCGGAGTAGCGGAACGCGCCGAGCACCTCGCGCTCGGCGGCGGTCGGGTTGGCCAGCAGCGAAAGGGCCTGGTCGGCGTGCGTGGCGACGACGACCTTGTCGACGCGGTGCGGCGTGTCGGCGTCGTCGCGGATCTCGACGCCGCCCGCGGTCCGCAGCACCGACCGCACCGGTGTCGAGAGGTGCACCGCTGTCAGCTGCTTCGCCGCGAGCTCGACGTACTCGCGCGAGCCGCCCACGACGGTCCGCCAGGCCGGCGAGTCCTGCACCGAGAGCATGCCGTGGTTGCGGAGGAACTCGAACAGGTACCGCGCCGGGTAGCGCAGGGTGTCGGTGCGATCGGCCGACCACACCGTGGACACCAGCGGCAGCATGAAGTGGTCGACGAAGTAGCGGGTGTAGCCGCCGATGGCGAGGAACGCGCCGAGCGTGACGTCGCCGGCGTCCTGCGCCGCCAGCAGCCGCTTCGCGTGCCGGTGGAACCGCTTCACCTCGGTCAGCATCCGCAGGTACCGGCCGCGGACGGCGTTCGCGCGCTGGGCGAACAGCCCGCCCACGCCCTTGGCCCCGGCGTACTGCAGGCCGCAGCCGTCGCACCGGATGCTCATCGACATCTCGGTGTCGCGCGTGGCCACCCCCAGCTCGCCGAACAGCTTGAGCAGGCTCGGGTAGGTGCGCTCGTTGTGGACGATGAAGCCGGAATCCACGCCGACGGTGCCACCGTGGGTGCTCGGCACGTCGTGCGTGTGCGCGTGCCCGCCCAGCCGGTCGTCGGCCTCGAACAGCAGAACTTCGTACTTGCGCTGCAGCAGGTATGCCGCGGTCAGCCCGGCCACCCCGCTGCCGATGACGCCGATGCGTTCTCCCGTGATCTCCACACCGGTCCTTCGGGACCGCGGCCCGCCCGGATTGCCGGACCGGGCGACCAATCCACCGCGGCGGGGAGAGCGAATCCCGGGCATGCCGCACACCACCACCGCGCACCGCCTCGCCTCGTTCGCCGCGAAACTCCTCGGCGGCCCGCTCCCCGTGGGCCTCCGGACCTGGGAGGGGACCCGCGCCGGCCCGGCCGACGCACCGACGGTCGTGCTCCGCAACCGCCGTGCCCTGCGCCGCCTGCTGTACGCGCCCGGCGAGCTGGGGCTCGCCCGCGCCTACGTCACCGGCGACCTCGACGTCGAAGGCGATCTGACGGACGGCTTCCGGCGGATCTGGGCTCTCACCCGCGCGGGGGACCTCAACCGGGCGAAGCTGGGGCCGCGCGAGTGGGCCGAAGCCGTCCGGCTGGCGGCCCGGCTCGGCGTCGCCGGGCTCCCGCCGAAGCCGCCGGCCGAAGAGGCCCGGCTGTCCGGGAAACTGCACAGCCTGCGGCGCGACCGCTCCGCCATCGCCCACCACTACGACCTGAGCAACGCCTTCTACCAGCTGCTGATGGACGAGTCGATGGCGTACTCGTGCGCCTACTTCACCTCCGGCTCGTCGAGCCTGGAGCAGGCGCAGCACGACAAGCTGGAGCTGATCTGCCGCAAGCTCGGGCTGCGGCCGGGCATGCGGCTGCTCGACGTCGGCTGCGGCTGGGGCTCGCTGCTCGTCCACGCGGCCAAGCACCACGGTGTCGAGGCCGTCGGCATCACGCTCTCGGCCGAGCAGCTGCAGCACATCCGCGGCCGGCTCGCCCAGCACGACCTCGAAGACCGCGTCGAGGTCCGCCGCCAGGACTACCGGGAGCTGCCGGACGCGCCGTTCGACGCGGTCGCGTCGATCGAAATGGGCGAGCACGTCGGCGAAGTCAACTACCCGGCGTACGCGGCGACGCTGCACCGCATGGTGAAGCCGGGCGGCCGCGTGCTGCTCCAGCAGATGTCCCGCGGGCACGTCGCCCCCGGCGGCGGGGCGTTCATCGAGCGGTACATCGCCCCCGACATGACCATGCGCCCGGTCGGGCGGACCATCGACCACCTGGAGACCGCGGGCCTCGAGGTGCGGGACGTGCAGGCGCTGCGCGAGCACTACGTCTGGACGGTCCGGGCCTGGGCCGCCACCCTGGAGGAGAACTGGGCCGACGTCGTCGCGCTCATCGGCGAGACGGGCGCGCGGGTCTGGCGCCTGTACCTGGTGGGCGGGGCGCTGGCGTTCGAGGAGAACCGGATGGGCGTGGACCAGATCCTGGCCGTGCGGCCCGACGAGCACGGTGGCTCCGGCCTGCCCGCGACGCGGGAGTGGTGACGATGCCCCAGCTGCTCGTCACGGCCGTCGTCACGCTCGTGGCGGTGACCGTGACCTTCGGGATCGCGCGGGCACGCAAGCGGTACGACACGATCGACACGTTCTGGGGGCTCGGGTTCGCGATCGTCGCGCTCGCCGCCTTCCCGTTCGGCGACGGCCCGCTGCCGCTGCGGCTCGTGGTGGTCCTCCTGACGGTCGTCTGGGGCGTGCGGCTCTCGGTGCACCTGCACCTGCGCAACCACAAGCTGCCGGAGGACCCGCGGTACGCGCGGATGGGCCACCGGCCGCTGAAGATGTTCCTGCGCGTGTACCTGTTCCAGGCCGTCGTGCTGTACTTCGTGTCGCTGCCGGTGCAGTTCGCCGTGGACGGCACGGGCATCGGTGTCCTCGGCTGGCTCGGTGTCGCGGTGTGGGTGGTCGGGTTCGCGTTCGAGACGATCGGCGACGACCAGCTGCGCCGGTTCAAGGCCGACCCGGCGTCGAAGGGGAAGGTGCTCGACACGGGGTTGTGGCGCTACACGCGGCACCCGAACTACTTCGGCGACGCGTGCGTGTGGTGGGGCCTCTACCTGCTGGCCTGTTCGACGTGGCCGGGCGCGGCGACGATCCTCTCCCCCGTCGCGATGACGTTCACCCTGGCCCGCGGGACGGGGAAACCCATGCTGGAGAAGGGAATGGCGCGCACGCGCCCGGCGTACGCGCACTACGTCGAGCGCACCAGCGGGTTCTTCCCGCTGCCGCCGAAGAAGGTCACTCCCCGGTGAGACCGTCGGTGAGCTCGCGCAGCACGTCGAGGTGGCCGACGTGCCGCGCGGTCTCCTCGATCATGTGCGTGAGGACCCAGCGGACGTTGAAGGTCTCGGCCTTGTGCGTCACTTCGTCGTCGAGGCCGTGCTTCGCAACGATCTCGCGGCTGTGGGCGCACTGCTTCTCGTAGTCGGCGAGGAGGGTTTCCAGCTTGGTGTCCGCCGGGACGCGGAACTCCGCGTCCGGGTCCTGCTCGAGGATCTCCTCCCAGGTGTCCTCCTCGCTGCCGACGACCACGCCGAACCAGAACCCCTCGTTGAGCGTGAGGTGGGCGACCAGGCCGGCGACGGTCGTCAGCTCGCTCGGCAGGTGTGCCCGGCGGGCTTGGTCTTCGGTGAGCCCGCCTGCCTTCCACGCGACGGTGGCGCGGTGGTAGTCGAGCAGGCCGGTCAGGATCTCGCGCTCGCCGCCGGTGAGCGGGACTTCCGGGCGCTGGGGGCGTTCGGTCATGGGCGCGACTCTGCCAGAAGGGTCCGACAGTTCCGAATACCTTGTGTACGATGTAATCGTGGGCTAGGTTTGCGGACGTGCCGGACGAGTTCCTTCTTGACGAGCAAGCCTGCTTCGCGCTGTACGCCGCGTCGCGCGCGGTGACGGACGCCTACCGTCCCCTGCTCGGCGAGCTCGACCTCACCTACCCGCAGTACCTGGTGCTGCTGGTGCTGTGGGAGTCCGACGCCCGGCCGGTCAAGGAGATCGGCGAGGCGCTGCACCTGGACTACGGCACGCTTTCCCCGCTGCTGAAGCGGCTCGAGGCCAACGGGCTGGTCACGCGGACGCGGTTGCCCGCGGACGAACGCACGGTGGTGATCAGCCTGACCGAGCAGGGCCGGGCGGTGCGCACGCGCGCCGCCGGCGTCCCCTCGGCGATCGGCTGCGCGCTGGGCCTCGGCGAGCGGGAGCGGCGGGAACTGATCACCACCCTGCGGCGGCTGACGGCTTCGGCCGCCGCGTATGCAAGCGAGCACTGACCAACCGAGCACTGACTCATCCGAGCACTGAGGAGGCTTTATGCCCAGCCGTGACGCCACCACCCACTGGGTCGGCGGACTGAACAGCGGAAAGGGCGAGGTCACGCTGGACTCGTCCAACGCGGGCACGTTCGCGGTCTCGTTCCCGACCCGGGCGGGCGACCCGGACGGCCAGACGAGCCCGGAGGAGCTCATCGCGGCGGCGCACTCGTCCTGCCTGGCGATGAACCTGTCGGGCGTGCTGGAGTCCCAGAAGCTCACCGCCGACTCGATCGACGTGAGCGCCGAGGTGACCCTCGGCCCGGCCAAGGGCGGCGGCTTCGAGATCAGCGGCATCGCGATCACCCTGCGCGCCTCGGTCCCGGGCGTGACGGCGGAGCAGTTCGCGGAGTACGCGGAGACGGCGGAGAAGACCTGCCCGGTGTCGAAGGCCCTGGCGGGCACGACGATCACCATGGACGCGGCCCTCGCCTGAGATCGGCCCGGTGCACGGCCCCTCGCCTTCGCGGCGAGGGGCCGTTCGCTTGCCGGACACGAACCCGCGCGGGTGCCTCAGCCGAACGCGGCCAGTGCGAGGGGTTCCCACTTGCGCCAGCCGTCGAGCCGGTCCCGGTACTCGGCTTCGACCGCCGCGAACGACTTGCCGAAGAACATCCGGTGCGGCGGGTCGTCGGTGTCCGCGAGTTCCAGCATCGGCGCCCGGGTCGCCCGCGGGTCGCCGAGGTCCCACTCGATCCGGCCCGCTTCGCGGACCGCGTCGTAGGCCGGGTCCAGCGCGCTCTGCCGGACGCTGCCGCCGCCGAAATCCGTGCGGTACGGGCCGGGCTCGAGGCAGATCACGTCGATCCCGAAGGCCGCGACCTCCTGCCGCAGGGACTCCGAAAGTCCTTCCACCGCCCACTTCGACGCGTGGTAGGCGCCGATGCCCGGGAACGCGCGGATGCCGCCCTCGCTGGTGACCTGGATGATCCGGCCACGCCCTTGACGGCGCATGATCGGCAGGGCCGCCTGGGTCAGCCAGAGCGTGCCGAAGAAGTTCGTCTCGAGCTCCGCCCGGACCTCTTCCTCGGTGAGTTCCTCGACCATCCCGAAGTGCCCGTACCCGGCGTTGTTCACCAGCACGTCCAGGGAACCGAACCCGGCCGCCGCCCGCTCGACCGCCTCGACGGCGGCGGCGCGGTCGGTGACGTCCAGCTTCAGCGGCATTACGGCGTCGCCGTACCGGTCGACCAGCGGACGCAGGCTTTCGACGTCCCGCGCGGTGGCCGCGACCCGGTCGCCGCGCGCGAGCGCCGCCTCGGTCCACTCCCGGCCGAAGCCCTTGGACGTCCCGGTGATGAACCAGTTCTTCGTCACGACTTGCCCTTCCGTTCGCATCTCTACGTCTCAAGCTAACAGTAGCACGGACTGCATTTTTATGATGGCTGGTAGAGTTGGCGCCATGATCGCGACTGACGGCCGCCGGGAGCGCAAGAAGGCCGAGACCCGGACCCGCATCCGGGAAGCGGCCCTGGACCTCTTCGCGAGCCAGGGCTACCGCGAGACGACGATCGCGCAGATCGCCGCGCGCGCCGACGTCGCGACCCGGACGGTCACGCTGCACTTCCCGGCCAAGGACGACCTGCTGTTCGCCGACGACCCGTTCACCCCGGAGTCGCTCGAGGAGCGGCTGCGCGCGCGGACGGCGGAGAGCACCCTCGACGCGGTCGGCGACTGGATGCACGCGACCATGCGCGAACTCGACGCGCGCGACCACGACTCCGGGGCGGACCCGGCGCACCTCTGGCAGCGCCGGGCCCTGCGCGCCGGGCTGCTCATGGCCGACGACGACCTCCGCGGCCGCGCCCGGGCCGGCTACCGCGACCTCGAACTCCTCATCGCGGCGGGCATCGGCGCGGACCTCGGCCTCCCGGCGGACGCCCTGCTCCCCCGGCTCGCCGCCGTCAC
Organism: Amycolatopsis mediterranei; assembly: GCF_026017845.1. NCBI lineage: Bacteria > Bacillati > Actinomycetota > Actinomycetes > Pseudonocardiales > Pseudonocardiaceae > Amycolatopsis > Amycolatopsis mediterranei. The sequence goes on along the minus strand of NZ_CP100416.1, from coordinate 3,245,600 downwards.
CGTGGTCACCGGCCTCCGCGAGATCTACGTGACCCGCGAGGGCCGGACGCGCTCGGCGGCGAGCGAACTGTCCGATCTGGTCGACGAAGTGCTCGCCTTCGCCAGGGCCGGTCTCCGCGACCGGTCGGCGGCCCCGGATCCCCGAGGATCGGCCGTTCGCGACGAGTGATCGCGGCTCGCCGGGCGAGCCGACGCTGTAAACCGATCGGTTTTCAATCCGGACGAGCCGGGCTAACCTCGGGGAATGACCACCGATGCGAAACCCACCTCCCGGGAGCGGCTGCTCGAGGCCGCGGCCACCCTCACCTACCGGGAGGGGGTCGGCATCGGCGTCGAGGCGCTGTGCAAGGCCGCGGGCGTGTCGAAGCGGTCGCTCTACCAGCTGTTCGAAAGCAAGGACGAACTCCTCGCCGCCAGCCTGAAGGAAGGCGCGGGCGCCTTCGTGGCCGGCCTGCTGCCCCCGGCCGACGACGACCGCTCGCCCCGCGAGCGGATCATGCACGTCTTCGCGCAGCTGACCGCCCAGGCGAGCGCGCCGGGGTTCCACGGCTGCCGGTACCTGGCCGCGCAGATCGAGCTCAAGGACCAGCGCCACCCCGCCAGCCGGGTGGCGCGGCGGATCAAGCGCAACCTGCTGGGCTTCTTCCGCCGGGAGGCCGAACAGGGCGGCGCCGCCGATCCGGAGCTGCTGGCCCGGCAGCTGCTCGTGGTCTTCGACGGCGCCAGCGCCCGGGCCGGCATCGGGGTCGACGACCTGAAGGGGCTCATCGTCCCGACCGTGACCACCCTGCTCGACGCGGCGGCGCTGCGCTGAAGCCCGTCACTCCGGAGGCGCCCAGCCGCCGGTGACCTCCTTGAGCGGCTTGTGCGGGAAGCGGCGCCGGGCGTACTCCTGCGCGCGGGAACCCGGCAGGACGTACAGCGTCTCCCGCTTGTCCTGCAGCGGGCGCAGCACGGTCTTGAGGAACTCCTTGCGGTCCTCCAGGTACGGACCCAGCACGTCCTCGCCCGCGGGGCAGACGGCCAGGCAGTAACCCGATTTGTAGCCGGGCGGCGAACTCAGGCTCTGCCACATCGAGGCGCTTTCGGCCGCGGGGACGCGGGAGCGGTAGTCGGCCGCGTCCGCGCTGCCGGCCACGGTCTGCGCCCAGTCGGTGAACCCGCTCATGAACTCGCGGTAGTTGTGCGTGGTGCAGGCCAGCCCGTCGAACGCCCCATCCTTGGCGATGGCCCCGACCGGACACGCCGTGACGCACAACTTGCAGTCGATGCAGGGGTTGTAGTCCAGCGCCTGCCCGTACTCGCTCACTTCGGCATCCACCAGCACGGTGGCCAGCAGCACGAAACTGCCGAACTTCGGGTGGATGACGCCTGCGGTGCAGGCCCATCACGCCGAGCCCGGCGGCGACCGCGACGGTCTTGTGCGCCACCACCCAGATCCGATCCGTCCCGAAGCGGTCCCTCTCCTGGGGGAAACCGACCGACGGGTTGATCGCGTGGTGGCCGGCGTCCTGCAGCGCCTGGATCACGCTGCGGGCGGCGTGGTTGGCCTGCTCGTCGGTCTGGTGGAACTCCTGGTTGGCCACGCTGCGGGCCGGCGAGCGGCAGTTGTCGCGGTTCATCCGGAACGCCATCGCGATCAGGGTACCGCATCCCGCGCTCGGAAACCGATCTGTTTCCGATCACTCCCCCCAATAGCGGGACGACCTTCGACGAGAAGAGCCGCCGGCACAAAAACCACCCCAGCAGGCCGGCCGCCGCCCGGGACGCCGGCCGCGAAACCCCGGATGATCGAATCGGTTCGATCTTTCACGGGGCCCGGTTAATATTTTCGGACCAGGTGAGACTCGCTTGCACATCCTCGGCGCGTGCTCTACTTTCGATTGTCGTCGATGCGGTTCGACGACAATCGTGACGGATCGCCGTCTCTGGGGGGCAGTCGAGAACGCCATGCGCAAGCGCGGTCACCAGCAGTACGCCGGAGCACGGCTCGCGGCCGGTCAGCGGACGAACGTCCTGGCCCTGGTCGTCCCGCTGCGCGCCGGCCCCCACGACGTCGTCGTGCGGGAGTTCGTGGCCGCCGCGATCTCCGCGGCCGGCGCCCGCGACCACGCCCTGCTCCTGCTCACCGCCGAAGAGGGCCCCGCCGCGCTACGCCGCGCGGTGTCCTCGTCCGTCGCCGACGGCGTCGTGGTGATGGACGTCGAAGCGGCCGATCCGCGCGTGCCCGCGCTGCTCGGGCTGGGCCGGCCGGCGGTGCTGATCGGCCTGCCGGACCGGCCGCACGGGCTCGGCTGCCTCGACCTCGACTTCGCCGCGGCGGGCGCGCTGTGCCTGGGCCACCTCGCCGGCCTCGGGCACGAGCACGTCGCCCTGATCGGCTCGCCGCCCGCGGCCTACCGGCGCGGCAGCAGCTCCGCGACCCGGCTCGCGCTGGGGTTCACGGCGGAAGCGGCGCGCCGTGGCGTCCGCTCGACGACGCTGGCCTGGGGAAACACCCACCGGCGGTCGCTGCGCGGCCTGGACGCGCTCTTCGCCCGGCACCCCGGCGTCACCGGGCTCGTGGTGCACAACGAAACGGCGCTGCCCGCGGTGCTGGCGTGCCTGCACCACCGGGGGCTGCGGGTGCCCGGCGACGTCTCCCTCGTCGCGGTCGGCCCGGACAGCCTGACCGCGCACAGCCTGCTCGAGCTGACCTGCGTGGCGATCCCGGCGCGGGAGATCGGCGCGCTGGCCGTCGAAACGGTCATCGGGCAGCTCGACGACGGCACCGCGCCCGGCACCCGGCTGCTCGCGCCGAAGCTGGCCGCCCGCGCCAGCTCCGCACCGCCACGCCTGCCGTGACGCGGCCGCGCCGAATAGCGTCCCCCACATTTTGCCACTGTCGGTATTCCGGTGATCAATTGTCGGCTGTTGGTTCACGGAAATGACGTATTGCCCGGGCCACCCGAGCCGGTGTTAACGTGGCCGCGGCGACCGCGCGGCTGTTTTTCCCGCTCGCATTTGCCGAGACGAAATCCGGGGAAACGATCTCAGCCGGAGGGTCCTGACATGCATCGAAGACAGCTGGCACTGGCGGTCGTGGTGGTGGCGGGGTGGTCGCTGCCCGTTCCGGCGGCGGCGGAACCGGCCGCCTCGCCCGGCGATTCGGGCCAATCCGTCACCTTGATCACCGGCGACCGGGTGCGGGTGCTGCCGAATTTCCGCGGGGAAAGCACGGTCACCGTCGAACCGGGCCCGGGGCGCGACCGGATCGGTTTCTTCCGCGAAACGCACACCCCCGCGAAGCCCGGCGACATCACCGTGGTGCCGTCGGACGCGCTGGCGCTGGTGGCCTCCGGCCGGCTCGATCCCCGGCTGTTCGACGTTTCCGAGCTGCTGCGCCAGCACCTCGCCGACTCCGCGGGCAGTCTTCCCCTGATCGTCACCTCGTCCGCCGGCTCCCCCGCCGCCACGCCGCCCGCCACCACGGCCGTCCGGGACCTGCCGAGCGTGCGCGGCACGGCGCTGCGCCAGGACCGGCGCCGGGGCACCGAGTTCTGGAGCTGGCTCACCGCCGGGTCCGCGCTGCGCGCCGGGGTCGGGAAGGTGTGGCTGGACGGCCTGGCCACCCCGGCGCTCGACGTCAGCGTGCCGCAGATCGGCGCCCCGGCCGCGTGGCAGGCGGGGTACACGGGCCGCGGCGTCACGGTCGGCGTGCTCGACACCGGCGTCCGGGCGGACCACCCGGATCTCGCCGGCAAGGTGGTCGAGGCGCAGGACTTCACCGGGACCCGGCCGGACGCGAGCGACGACCTCGGGCACGGCACGCACGTCGCCGGCATCATCGCCGGGACCGGCGCCGCCTCCGGTGGGCGCTACCGCGGGGTGGCGCCGGACGCCCGGCTGGTCAGCGGCAAGGTCTGCGTCGCCTACGGCTGCCCGGAATCGGCGGTGATCGCCGGCATGGAGTGGATCGCGCCGAAGGTCCGCGTGGTCAACCTGAGCCTGGGCGGCGACGCGACCGACGGCACGGATCCGGTGTCCCAGGCGGTGAACGCGCTGACCACCCGGTACGGCACCCTGTTCGTCGCCGCGGCCGGCAACGACCGCTCGCTCGACCTGCCCGAACCGGGACCGGTTGTCGCGCCCGCCGCCGCGGATGCGGCGCTGGCCGTCGGCAGCGTGTCGGCCCAGGACACCACCAGCCCGTTCTCCAACCGGGGCGCGCGGCTCGGCGACTACGCGGTCAAGCCGGACATCGCGGCGCCGGGCGAAGGCATCGTCTCGGCCCGGGCCGCGGGCACGCGCGACGGCGACACCGCTCCGGTGGACGACAACTACGCCCGGCTTTCCGGGACGTCGATGGCGACCCCGCACGTCGCCGGTTCGGCGGCCCTGCTGCTGCAGCGGCACCCGGACTGGCTCGCCGGCCGGCTCAAGACGACGTTGACGAGCACCGCCACACCGACCGCCGACGTCACCGAGCAGGGTGCCGGCCGGGTGGACGCCGGCCGCGCGGTCAGCCAGCAGGTCACCGCCACCACCGGCAGCCTCGGCTACGGCTTCGTCGCATGGCCGCGCACGCAACCCGTCACGAAGACCGTGACCTACCACAACGACACGGATGCGGCCGTCACCCTGTCGCTGGCCACGAACCCGCAGCCGCTGTTCACGCCGTCGGTGCCGTCCGTGGTGGTGCCCGCGCACGGCGATGCCGACGTCGGCGTCACCCTCCGGGCGGGCGGGGACGCGGCCGGGCAGCACGGCGGCCGGCTGACCGCGACCGCGCCCGGGATCACCGTGCAGACCGCGCTCGGGGCCTTCCTGGAAGCGGAAAGCTACGACGTGTCCGTGCGGCTGATCGGCCGGGACGGGCGGTTCACCGCGGGGGTCGCCACGCTCGTCGACACCGCGACGGGAGCCGCGTTCGGCGTCCGGCCGTTCCGCGCCGACGGCACGGCCGTGGTGCGGGTGCCCAAGGGGCGCTACGACCTCAACGCGTTCGACATCTCCGGTGACCCGGCGGGCCAGACCAGCCCGGCCGCCGTCACGCTGCTGTCGCGGCCCGGTCAGCCGGTCACCGGCGACGTTTCGATCACGCTCGACGCCCGCGCGGGCAAACCCCTGCGGGCGGCGGTCGATCGCCCCGACGCGCGGCTGCAGGGCGGCGAACTGGGCCTGGTGTCCGGAAATCCGGGCGGGACCCGCACGAACACGCTCGCCTGGATCGCCCAGCCGGGGACCGAGCTGTACGCGGTCGGCTCGGACCGCGAAGTCACCGACCACACCTACGCGCTGTACTTCCGGGCGACGCTGGCCGCCCGGCCACCCGGGGTGGATCCGAACGGGTACGTCTACCAGCTGGCGCTGCTCGAGCGCGGCCGCGTGCCGGCCGATCCGGTGTTCCGGGTGCGCGACCGGGACCTCGCGGTGGTCGACGCCCGCTACCACACCCAGGGGAAACCGGCCGAGAGCCTGCGCCTCGACGACGTCACCTTCGGGTTCCCGGGCGCCGACAGCGGGACCTACCAGGTCGTGGCGCAGGCGCTGCCGAGCCGGCGCACCGAGTACTACACGACCGGGGTGAGCTGGCAGCACCTCCTGGCGGTGTACCCGGACCCGCTGACCGACGCGGAGAGCAACTACTCGTACCGGACGTACCGGCCCGGGCCGCAGCACTCCGGCTGGAACCGCGCCCCGGTCGGCCCCGCTTTCGGTGCACCGCAGGACGGCTGGGGAGTGCTGCGCGCCGGAAACCAGCTGACGTACGCGATCCCGCTGGTGTCGGGCAGCGACCCGGAGCAGTACACCGCGCCACCGGGCGGCCTCACCGGCACGGCGACGCTTTCCCGCGACGGCGTCGCGCCGGCCAGCACGCCGAGCCCGGCCTTCGGGGCGTTGACCATTCCGGACGCCGCGGGAACTTACACCCTGCGGTCGGTCGCCACGCGCAGCGTGCCGTGGTCGGTGGTGGGCACCGCGGTGGACGTGGCGTGGACGTTCCACGAGCCGGGAGCGATGGCGCCGGCGAAACCGTTGCCACTGCTGGTGGTCCGGGCCGAGGGTGCGGTCGACGACCAGAGCCGCGCCCCGGCCGGGAAGCCGTTCGTGCTCGCGCTGACCGCTCAGCGGCAACCGGGCGCGGGCGAGTTCCGGCTGGCGGACCTGCGCGTCGAGACGTCCACTGACGACGGTGCAAAGTGGACGAGCACGCCCACCGCCCGGATCGGCAACGGCGGGCTCGCGGTGGTGCACGACCCGCCGGGCGGCGGGTTCGTGTCGCTGCGGATCACCGCCCGGGACACCGACGGCAACGCCGTCACCCAGACGGTGATCAGGGCGTACCAGACAACACCGTGACGGCGACCGCGGCGAGCGGGACGACGAAGGCGGCCCCGGTCAGGAGCTTGAGCTCCCGGCCGTGGGCCCGCCATTCGCCGTCCCAGCCGCTTTCGCCGTCGTAGCGCAGGTTCGCCGTCGTCATCAGCGCCCGGCCGAGCCCGAACCCCGCGCCCGCGCACAACGCCGCGGGCAGCGAAGCCGTGAGGGCCACGGCGATCGCGGCGACGTACGGCAGGCCGCTGGGCAGGTAGGTGCGCGCACCCGTGCCCATCTCGAAGCCGAACTGCAGCGGGCCGAGGTGGCGGCCGAGGCGGAACACCGTGTCCGGCACCAGCCGGCGGTTTTCCGGCAGCCGGAACGACCACACCCCCGTTTCGCGCAGCAGCACCGCACCCAGCGCCGCGGCCACCACGACCCAGCACAGAAGCGCCGGAAGCGGGGCGCGCAGCAGGGAACCCGCCACGGTCAGGACGAGCGCGGTCAGGGCGCCGCCGCAGACGAGCCCGGCGCAGAACGCCAGTGTCGGAGTACCTCGCCAGACCGGCGAGCTCAGCACGAAGGCCGAATTCCGGCTTCAACTGGAGCCGCTGGTGGCGAACCCGGCGGCCGCGCACAGGACGAGCCACGCGCCCGGCAGCAGCCGGCCCGGTGCGAACACCAGCGCGATCGTCACCGCGGCCGCGGCGAGCACGAGCCCGGCGGCGATCGTCAGCGGGTGCCACCGGCGCCGGGCGATCCCTTCGGTCACAGGGCGGCGCGGCAGATCGTCAGGTACGTCTGGCCGGTGTACCCGCCGCCCCAGAAGGTGGAGAAGCCGTCGGAGCAGCGGTAGACCTTCATGTCCGGCGTCGTCCACCGCCACGCGTTCTTGCCCACGAACTGGCCGCACGTGTTGGCCACCGGTTGGTGGTCGACCTGGATGCCGCCCTCGTTCCAGGTGCCGTACTTGTGCCAGCCCGCTTCGCAGTAGGTGCTCCCCCGCCAGAACCCGCCGAAGCACGCGGCGTAGGCGTTGACGTAGGCGCCGCTGGTGTCGGTCAGCTCGGCGTAGCCGGTGGGGTAGGCGTCCCGGCAGTCGTTGCGGTCGAAGCCCGGCATGCCGTACGGGCTGTACTCGGCGTTCGCCTTCCGGACGCGGGACAGGCCGGACCAGTCGAGCGCGGTCGCGCCGATCGTCAAGGCCCCGAGCGTCACCGCCCGCAGGAACGTCCGGCGCGTGCCGCGGGTCTTCAGCTTCCGTCCCGCGCGGGTGGCCCCGGCCGCCGGGCCGGGGCGGTCAACCTCGGGAATGTGCGCCAACTCCAGCGTCACCGGGGGTCGCCTCCTTCCTTCGGGCCGGCCCAGCCGGCCAGTGCCGTGTCCACTTCGGCCGCCCGGACCGGCAGCAGCATCCGGCGGACGCGGCCGGTCCCGTCGAGCGACATCAGCACCGGTGGCGAGAGGTGGGAAACCGACCGCCACGCTTCGCCGTCGCTGATCACCGGCAGGCCGTGGGCCAGTTCCGCCCACGTCGTCAGGGGTTCGTGGGTCAGCAGGGTCGCCTCCGCGCCGAGGCCGGCCAGCCGCTCGACCACCGTCAGGCACAGCGGGCAGCCCGAATCGACCGCCGCCACGATCCGGCCGCCGTCGCCGGCGAACCGCGGGCCCAGCACCAGATCGGGCGGCGCGGCCACGAACCCGTCCGTGGCCCGGGTGACGATCCCGCGCAGCAGCCGGACTTCGCGCAGAACGGCCGCCAGCCCGAAGAACAGCAGGATGATCGCCGCCCACGTGAGGAGCGTGACCGCGACCGAAGGGGTCATCGGCGGTCCCAGGCGATGTCGATCCCGTCGAGCCAGTCGAGCCGTTCCCGCTCGGTCTTCGCCGCCGTGGTGGCGAGGTGGACCTCGGCCAGGCCCGCCGGGCAGCCGAGGACGAACGAGTGCGCGGACTCCTTCGCGTACCCGGACTTCCAGACCTCGCCGTGCTGCGTGCGCGCGCCCGCGTGCGGCGGGATCAGCGCCGCGGCCTGGCGCGGCGCGGGGATCGACAGCGAACCGTGGTCCTTCACCACGACCACGAAGTGTTCGTTCATCGGGTCCAGCAGCGTCTCCGCGCGGGGGACGACGGTCATGCCGTCGACGTGGTCCTCGATCCGCAGCGAGCCGAACAGGGCGAGCACGCGGTCGCGGCGGGGTGCCGGGCCCGCGTACACCGTCATCAGCTCGTGGTAGGCGCCGAACAGGGTGGCCACGGACGATTGCCCGTCACGCGCCTCGGCGACGGCCACTTCCCGGCCGTGCACGACCAAGCGCTCACGGGTTTCGGCCGGGGCGACGTGCGTGCACGCGAAGTCGTGGTAGCCGCGCGGCCCGATCTGGAACCCGGTGCCGTACGAGCCGCCGACGAACCGGACGCCGGCCACCACGTGGGAAACCGGGGCCGCCGCGGGCAGGCCCACGATCACCCGGTCGCCGCTCGGCGCCACCAATCGCAGCCGTTGTGTCGCCATGGGACCTCCGATTCCCGGAATCGCACCCGGTGAGACTAGCCGACGGATTCCGCGGTGGCCACGATCGTTTTCCAACGGTTCTCGGATTGCTCCGAACGGGGACGGTACTTCTGTCCGGAAATGCGGTGTCGCGAATACAGTGGGTCCGTGCACACCTTCTGGTCCGCGGGAATGACGGCGCTGACGGCGCTCGGGGCGGTGCTGCTGACCGCGGCCGGCGCGGCCCACGCGGCGCGGCCGCGGGAGCACCGGGCGGTGCTGCGCGCCCACCGCCTGCTGCCGCCCTTCGTGGCCGCGCCGACCGCCGGCGCGGAGGTCCTCGTGGGCGCGGCGATGCTCGCCTCAGTGCTCGCCGATCCGGCTGCCGCGGCGCTGCCCGCCCTCGCGCAAGCCGCGCTGTACTGCGCTTTCGCGGGTTACGCGGCGGTGCTGCGGACGCGCCGCGCGGGCGTGCCGTGCGGGTGTTTCGGCGCGGCGGAGGTGTCGTGGGCGGTGGTGGCCCGGGCGGTCGTGCTCGCCGCGGGCAGCGCCGGGTGCGCGGCCCTGGGCGCACCCGCGCCGGCCCCGGACCGGTGGGCGTGCGTGGCCGCCGGCGTGGTGCTGGCGATGGCGAACCACCTGATTCCGGCGTGGCGCGCAGCCGGCGACCGAAAATCCGGGCGGGCTTTCCGATGATTCTTTTACCGTTTCCGTGACCCCGCGAAGAAATCGACGACGGTTGGCCGGAAAATCACCGTCGGCGGTTCGCGTCCCGGTTCACCACCCGCAGGACGAGCCACTGGTCGAACCACGCCCCGGCGGTGGTCACGACGAGCATCACCAGCCCGATCACCAGGTGCGTGTAGCTGTGCAGCGGCGCGGCTTCGCCGGTCAGCTTCGCGAGCCCGAACTGCAGCAGCAGCCGCAGCGTGAACAGCACGGCGACGAGCGCGAGCGCCTGCTTGCTGCGCCACACCGCACGCAGGTACCGCCGCCGGCGGGCCAGCAGGGTGAACCACAGCGTCAGGTGCACCGCCACGAGCACCAGCGGCAGCAGCGCGACCCAGCTGTACCGGTCGCTGAACTGCAGGCTCAGGTCGTTGCTCGCCACCAGCAGCCCGACGAGCACGAAGTACCAGCCCGGCAAGCCCTCGATCAGCCCTTCGACGGGCCGCGTCCCGGTGGCGCCGGCCTCCCGCATCGGAACCTCTTCGCATCGATCGTCCATCGTCCCGAGTCTTCCGCGGAACCACCGTGCCGCGATCGGCCGCCGGTACGAGATGCGCGCCGCCGTCTCGTACCCGGGTAGGAGTTTCGCCCCGTGTGTGGGGCGCGCGGCCGCGCGGTGCGGCACCATCGGCGGATGACCTTCGCCGGCCACCCGCGGATCCCGTGGACCGGCCGCCGTGGCCCGCTCGTGGCCGAGGCGGTCGTCCTCGGGGCACTGGTCGTGCTCGACACGGTCGTCGCGGCCCGGGCCGGTCCGGGCCAGGGGCAGCTCGCCACCGTCGCCATCGAGTTCGCGCCGGGCCTCGGGCCGGTGGTGGCGCTGCTGGCCGTGCTGCGCCGCCGGTTCCCCGGCCACATCGCCGGCCTGGCCGCCGCCGTGTCCGGGTTGTCGCTGCTGGGCACGGCCGTCACCGCCGCGCTCGCCACGGCGGGCGCCCGGCTGCCGCCGCAGCCCGGTTCGGCCGAAGCCCTCGCGCTGGCGCTGATGGTCGGTGCGTGCTGCCACCGGCTGTCCCCGAAGGCGGCCACCGCACAGGCGGTCCTCGGTGGCTGTGCCGCGACCCTCGCCCCGATCCTGCGCTACGGCGCCGAAACGACGTCCGCGCTCTACGCCGCGGGCGCCGCGGTGGCCTGGGGCGGCGCGCTGGCCGGCGGCCTGGTCCTGCGCGACGCCGACGTCCGCCACCGCGTGGAGGTGCTCGAACTCCGCACCGCCGAGCGGCTGCGGCTGGCGCGGGAGCTGCACGACCTCGTCGCCCACCAGATCAGCGGCATCGTCGTGCGCGTCCAGGCCGCGCACCGCGTCGCCGAGCGGGCCGGCGGCGACACCGCGACCTTCGCCGAGCTGGAAACCGCGGGCGCGACGGCCCTGTCCGCGATGCGCCGGCTGGTCGGGGCGCTGCGGACCGGCGACGAAGACCTCTTCGTCCCGCCCGCCGACCTCGCCACCGCCGTGGACCGCGCGGTCCCCGACGACGACCGCATCCACCTGGAGGTCGGCCCCGGCCTCGCCGACCTGGCGGTCGCGCCGGAAGTCGTCACCACCGCGCACCGGCTGCTCACCGAGTCGCTCACCAACGTCCGCCGGCACGCGCCCGAAGCCGCCGAGGTGCGGGTGCTCGTCCGCCACGAGCCGCCCGGCGAGCTGCTGGTCGAAGTGGTCAACGACGGCGCCGGCCGGCCCGCCCGCCGGGGTGGCTACGGCCTGCTGGGGATGGCGGAGCGGGTGGCCGCGGTGGGCGGTACCGTGCAGGCGGGTCCGGCGGCGGGCCGGCGCTGGCGCGTCGTCGCGCGGCTGCCGCTGCGGCCGGGCTGAGCCGAGGGGAGACCGGGTGCCGACGCGAGTGCTGATCGCCGACGACCAGGCACTGGTCCGCGCGGGGTTCCGGCTGATCCTCGACGGCGAACCGGACATCGAGGTCGTCGGCGAAGCCGCGGACGGCGATCAGGCGGTGCGCCTGGCCCGGCAGCTGCGCCCGGACGTGACGCTGATGGACATCCGGATGCCCGGTGTGGACGGGCTGCGGGCGACGGAACTGCTGGCGGGCCCGGACGTCCCGGAGCCCCTGCGCGTGGTGATGGTGACGACGTTCGGGCTGGACGAGAACGTGCACGCGGCGCTGCGGGCCGGTGCCTGCGGGTTCCTGCTCAAGGACGCCGGGCCGAACCTGCTCGTCGAGGCCGTGCACGCGGCCGCCCACGGCGAGGCGCTGGTCTCCCCCGCGATCACCACGCGGCTGCTGGCGCACTACGCGCGCCGCGCTCCCCGGCGCGTCACCCCGCCGGAAAGCCCGCTCACCCCGCGCGAACTCGACGTCGTGAAGGCCGTGGCGCGCGGCGAGACGAACGACGAGATCTGCCGGTCACTCGTGGTGTCGATGCCCACGGTCAAGACCCACATCGGCGCGGCCAAGCGCAAGCTGGGCGTCCGCAACCGCACCGAAATCGCCATCTGGGCCTGGGAAAGCGGCCTGGTGCGCTGACCGGGGGACGCGCACGACGACCGTGCGCGCCACGACGTCGCCGAACCGCTGCCGCCGCCGGGTCGCCAGCATCACCACGATCCCGGCCAGGCCCCACGCGAAGCCGTCGACCACCATCAGCAGCTCGCGGACGAAGAACGCGCCGAGCGACGGGTGCGTGCCCTCGAGCGTCACGATCCGCAGGTGCAACCACCGCATCGCCGGCGTCTGGCCGCCGTGCCGGTAGGGCCACCACGCGAGGACGAACCACAGGCCCACCAGGTCCAGCGCCAGCATCGTGTAGAGGACGACCTCCAGGAACGTCAGCAGGCCCGGGCCGTGCGGGTGGAACAGCCAGACCACCGCGATCGCGAGCAGCAGCATCGGCCCGAAGACGAGCAGTTCGTCCAGCAGGAACTGCACGAGGCGGCGCCCGACGACGCCCAGCCCCGGGCGGGAACCGGTCATGACCCCATGATCTCCGCCGCGGCCGCCGGGCGCACGCCGGGCGCGTCTCATACCCGGGGCCGAGGCGGCCGCGGCGAGTTCGTCCTCCGGGCTGATCACCGGCGACCGCCACCCGGGCCAGGCTCGGGCGCACCCCCACCACCGACGGAAGGATCCCGGTGCGTCTCTCCCGGACAGGACTGGCGGCCGCGACGGCCGCCCTCTTCGCGGCCTCCGTGCCCGCCGCGGCCGCCGACCCGCTCACCCCGTACACCACCCAGCAGCTGAGCTGGGGCGACTGCCCGTTCAAGCCGGCCGAGGACGAGAAACCCGCGCAGTGCGCCCGGGTCACGGTCCCGCGGGACTGGGCCGACCCGGCCGCCGGCCCGCAGCTCGAGGTGTCGATCAGCCGGGTCGCCGCGACCGGCGAGCGGCGCGGGGCCATCCTGGTCAACCCCGGCGGTCCCGGCGGCCAGGGCACCCCGCTCGCGGGCGCGCTCGCCGGCCTGCAGCCGACGGTGAACGAGCTCTACGACGTCGTCGGCATGGACCCTCGCGGCACCGGCCACGCGGGCACCGACGACAACGGCTTCCAGTGCCAGGTGCCGGTCGGCCGGCTGCCGGCGGGACCGCTCGACGCCCGCGACCGCTCCGCGGCGAGCATCGCGGCCCACCGGCAGGTCCCCCGGGCCGTCGCCGAGGCGTGCCAGAGCGACGCGCTCGCGCCGTTCATCACGACCTGGCAGACCGCGCACGACATGGACCTGATCCGCACCCTGCTCGGGGACGAGAAGCTCAACTACCTCGGCTACTCCTACGGAACGTGGCTCGGCGCCAAGTACGCGTCGCTGTTCCCGGAGCACACCGGCAAGACCGTGCTCGACTCCAGCGTCGACTTCGAAGGCAGGCTGCAGGCCGACTTCGAAGCGTTCCCCGGCATCGACCAGCGGCAGTTCGACGACGTCTACCTGCCGTGGCTCGCGCGGAACTTCTCCGCGCAGCTGGGCGGAACGGCCGCCGAAGTCAAGGCGAAGTGGGAGGCCGTGCGCGCGTACTACGGCACGCACGGCCTCGCCCCCGACACCTACGACGGCGTCTTCGTCGGCAACGGCAGCCACGTACGGTGGCTGCTCGGCGCGCTGATCTTCCTCCTGGGCGCGCAGGCGCTCGACGGGACGCCGCCCGCGGCCCCGGCGGCGCTGTCCGGTGACCTGGACGCGGTGTCCCGCACGACGTTCGGCGTCCCGGCGGCCGAGCTGACCACCGGCCGCGTGGTGGCCTCGGAGCTCGCCCCGGACTACACGCAGCGGCCCGGCACCCGCTTCGCCGTGGCGTGCGGCGACCAGCCCACCCGCTCGGCGGCCTGGTACAAGCGGCTCAGCGATCGGCAGGGCCCGCGGTACCCGCTGTTCGGCTGGGCGTACGGCCTGGGCGAAACGTGCGGCTTCTGGTCCGACAAGCCGCGCCACGAACTCCCGGACGTGCCCTCCGAAGCGGCGGCGAACATCCTGGTCGTGCAGGGCGAGTTCGACCCGCAGACCGGCTACGAGCAGGCGACGGCGGGAGCCCGCGCGGCCGGCGTGCCCCTGGTGTCGGTGGACGACTCGCCGTTCCACGGGCAGTACGCCTTGGCGGGCAACCCGTGCGTGGACGGTCTCGTGAACGTGTTCCTCGTCAAGAACTCCCGGCCGCGCACGACGACCTGCCCGGGCGTGCCCCTCCCGGGCGAGGACCGGGTGTACCCGGTCGCCGGTCCGGTGCGCGGCGCGGCGATGTCCGTCCAAGCGGGACAGTCCGGTGCCGCGGCGGCGTTGCGCACGCGGGTGCAGGACGAGATCAGCGCGGTGAACCGGCAGCGGTGAAGGGGGTCGTCGTGGTCGGCCCCGGCTGCCCGGCCGGGCCCGGCCGCGCGCTAGCATCCCGGCGGCGACCGCGCCGACCGGGAGGCGAAGATGGCGGACGAACGCGGTGTCGAAGCCGTCGAGCAGTGGTTCCGGCGGCGGGGGCTGCCCGCGGTGGTGCGGGGGCGGCCCGCTCACCTGCTCGTCCGCATCGCGCCGGCCGTCGTGTTCATCGCGGGCTGGCGGGTGCTGACCGCCGTGCTGTCCGCAGTGGACGGTGAAACGGACGCGGACTTCGACCGGCTGATGGACAGCGACCTCTTCGCACTGGGCTACAGCGGACTGCTGCTGAGCCTGGTCGTCGTCCCCGGCCTGAGCTCATGGCTCACCGCGCGGTGGGTGCGGCGCAAGCTGGTCGAGCGCGGCGGGACCGGGCCCGCGGCGGTCATGGCGGCCGCGTTCGTGGTCGTCGTGCCGGTCGTCGACCTGGTCGTCGACGGCGACTCGCCGGTGCTCGGCCTGCTCATGCAGGTGGCGATCCTGACCGGGCTGTTCGCGGCCGCGTTCGCCGGGGTCGGCTCGATCGTCGGCTGGGCGCTGCGGGCCGCGTACCGCCAGGCCCGGCTGCTCGGCGAGCTGACCAGCCGGGCGCTGCCGCTCCTGCTGCTGTTCACCGTTTTCGGGTTCTTCACGACCGAAATCTGGCAGGTCGGCGCCGCCCTGCCGCGGCCGCGGATGTGGCTGGTCGCCGGGCTCCTGGCCGTGGTCGCCGTGGTCTTCCTGCTCGCGATGCTCAAGGACGAAGTCACCTTGCTGACCCAGTCGCGCACCGCCCCGGTCGGCCTCGACAAGCTGGGCGAAACCCCGCTGGCGGCCTTCCTGGCGGACGACGTCCCCGCCGAACGGCTGCCGCTCACCAAGCTGGAACGGGCGAACATGGTCCTCGTCCTGGTCCTGACCCAGGTGCTGCAGACGTTCGTCCTCGCCACGCTGGTGTTCGTCTTCTTCGTGGTGTTCGGGATCGTCGCGGTGCAGCACGCGGTGATCAAGGCGTGGATCGGCCGCGACCCCACCAGCGGCACGCTGTTCGGCATCCAGCTGCCGGTACCGCAGGAGCTGCTGCAGGTTTCCCTGTTCATCGCCGCGTTCTCCGGGCTGTACTTCGCCGCGTCGACGGTGACCGACGCCAATTACCGCAGCGCTTTCTTCGACCCGCTCGCCGACCACCTGGCGGTGAGCCTGGTGGCCAGGGACCTCTACCTCGGCCGGCTCCTCGAGGTTGCCCCGCACGCCGCGGACGACTGAGGCAACCCGGCTGTTCCCGAGCCCTACCGGGATTTGAGGATCTCCGTGGGCAGCCCGAGGTTCTCGACGATCCGTTCCACCGCGGCGCCGACGGGCACGAAGTCCTCGCCCAGCGGATCCAGCACCAGGCGGCGGACCGTCGCCAGGTGCGCGGGTGCGGAGGCCGCCAGATGGGCGCGGCCGGCCTCGGTCAACGTCGCGGTCGTGAACCGGCGGCCCTGGCCGGTGCAGACCTCGCGCGTCACCCAGCCCCGGTCCTCCAGGCGCGCCACCGCGTGCGAAATCCGCGGCAGTGACCCGTTGGCCATCTCCGCGATCTGGCTCATCCGCAGGCTTTCCCCCGGCACCATCGAGAGCCGCGCCAGGATCATGTAGCCCAGCAGCGTCAGGTCGGCGTCCCGCAGCAGCTGGCTCTCCAGCGCGCCCGGCAGCGAGAGCAGGACCTTCACCAGGTTGATCCACGCTCGCTGCTCGTCTTCACCGAGCCCGGGGAACAGTTCCTTGCCACGCACGCCTTGACTTTAACACGCAACCCAATCTAACGTTTGGGTTGCGTGTTAAACCCAAGGAGGAGCGATGCTCACCACCGCCAACCCGACCGCCACCACCGCCGTCCGCCTCGGCTTCGCCCTGCTGGCGGCCGCCGCGGCCAACACCGTCATCGCCCTCGGGGCGGTGGCGCTCGACGACGGCGGGATCGGCATGGGCCTGTCGCCCGCGTCCTACCTGCCGGCCACCGCCATCGGGCTGCTGCTGGGCACCGTCGGCTGGTTCGCGATCGCCCGCAGGGCGCCGAAAGCGCTGCGCGTGGTCGTCCCCGCGGTCCTCGTCCTGACCTGGGTGCCGGACCTGATGCTGTTCAACATCGGCGCCACCGCCGCCAACGTCTTCGGGCTGATGCTCATGCACCTGGTCGTCACCACGGCGGCGGTCACCGCGCTCCGCCCGACCCTGGTCCCGGCCCCGGCCACCGGTGGCGTCCAGCCGGTCGGGACGGCCGACTAGCTCGCCGAGAGGACGGTGCGGGAGCCGAGCCGGCCCTTCTCCGGTTCCCGCGTGAGCTGACCGGCCGCCACCGCGGCGGTCAGCGCGCCGACGGCGTCCTCGGCCCGGTAGATCGTCTCGAGCAGCGTGAACCGCTGCAGCTCGGCGACGGTGCGGGAGCCCCGCCGGTCCAGTTCCTCCAGCAGCGCCCGCCGCAACGGCAGCAGCTGCGGGGTGAGCGAGATGTCGACCAGCGCGCCTTCGGCGTCTCGCGGGTCGCGGTACCGGATGCCCGCGAACTCGTCCGCCGCCCACAGCTCGGTCTTGAACGTCGCGAGGTGCCGGCTGTCCGCCGTCGCGAACACCAGCGCCCGCGCGGTTCCGTCGTCGGCCACGAGGTCCACGGCCACCACGCACCCGAGGCCCGCCGCCTGGAGCCGTTCCCGGTGATCGGTGCCCGGCGCGGCCGAGAGCAGGACCTCGTGCGCCTTGCCCCGCACCAGTGACGGCGGCCCGGCATCGGACAGGTGCGCCAGCATCGGCCCGGGCACCCGGACGTCCCCGAGGTCGGCGACGGTCCGGACGGCCAGCCCCGCCGGAGCACCACCCGGCGGGACGGGCCGTCCGACGAGAACCGCCTCCAAGTGGTGGTCGCCGAGCCGATCGGCGAACTCGCCGAAGACCCGGAAGGCGTCGGCGGCGAAGTCCCCGCACTCGACGTAGGTACCCCCGCGCGGCGACCGCAGCACGGTCGCCGTCCACGCGTCGAGGTACCGCACCAGCACGTCACGCTCGACGGAAACGTGCGGGTCGGGACGCCGGACGCGCTCGGCCACGCTTCCGGTTGTACCGCACTCCCCCACCGGTCACCAGCAGGACCACCCGGTCGCGGCGACAGCCGGTCCCACTCACTCGCGAGTGGCGAGATGGCCCGTGCCGGTTCCGATGGACGCCCGGCACGCTAGGAGAGGCCGAGTGAGCGGGAGAGCTGAGCGGTCCACCAGCGCAGCTGCGGGCCGCTGTCCGTGGCCGCCCGGCCGGTGATGCCGGCGCTGCGGCGGAACGCCGGACCGTAGCGGGACTCGGTGACGAGGGCCTGGTGGAGAGCGGCCACGGCCAGCCTGGTGTCCTCGACGTCCGCCGCGTCGGCTCGCAGCGCGTGCAGCGCCTCGACCACCGGGGCGAGCATCCCCGAGCCCCGGTCCCGCCACCCGGCGGCGTGCAGCGCCACGGCGAGTTCGCCGTAGCCGCCGCGGTAGAACGCGGCCAGGGCCTCGACGAGCTGACCGAGGTCGGCGCCGCGGTCGAGCCAGGACGCCAGCACCTCCGCCACCCCGGCGCGGATCTTCCGGCCACCGTGCCGCAGCAGCGCTTCCAGGAGGTGGTCGCGGCTGCCGAAGTGGTGGCTGACCCCGGCGTCGGTCATGCCGACCCGCGTGGCGACGGCCCGGACCTGGACGGCGGCGACGCCACCCTCGGCCAGGACGCGCTCGGCGGCGTCCAGGATCAGGCGCCGAGCCTCGTCGGCAGAACGACGCACTCGCGGCAATGTCACTCCGCCACCATACCTTGACGCATCAAGGTATGCTTCACCTTGACCAGTCAAGGTGAAGAGGTGCTGTCCCATGACCGAGCGACGCCTCGCGCGTCCGGACGCGGTCCTTCGAGGACAGGAGGCCGGCGCCGGACCGACCGTGCTGCTGCTGCACGCCGGCGGTGAGCGGCGCCGGGTCTGGACACCCGTCATCGACGTCCTCGTCGAAGCCGGGTTCCGGTGCGTGGCCTTCGATCAACGCGGGCACGGGGACAGTGACGGCTCGCCGCGGACGCTCGCCCTCTGCGCGGACGACGTCGCCGCCATGCTCTACGCCGAACCGCCGGGGTGCGTGGTCGTCGGCGCCTCGCTGGGCGGGCTCGCCGCTATCGCCGCCCTCGGCGATCCGGCCGTCCGGGCCCGGGTGGCGGGTCTCGTGCTGGTGGACGTCGTGCCCGGCCTGGATCCCGGCCGGGTCCGCCGCTTCCTCGCCGCGGGCGGCCTGCTCGACACCAACGCCGGGCTCGTCGAGGACATCCTGGCCCGGGTTCCCCGGCTCGAGGAGGTCACCGCCCGGCTCGACCGGCCGGTCTTGCTGGTCCGCGGCGGCGACGGGTCGCCCGTCACCGACGACGACGTCGACCGGTTGCTGCGGCGGGCTCCGCACACCGCGGTGACCCACATCCGCGGAGCCGGGCACCTGATCGCCCGGGACCGGCCGGTGCCGTTGGCCGAAACCATCGCCGCCGTCACCGCCGAGTGGCCCGCGCTCGCGCTCCTGCGCGATCTCGGCGCGGAGCAGGCCGGCCACCCCGGCGGCACCCTCCTCGACCACCTCCGGCGCGTCCGCGATCAGGTGGCCGACGGGGGTGGGAGCCGGCGCGCCCGCCTGGCCGCCCTCTGCCACGCGGCTTATGGCACCGACGGCTTCCCGCACCCGCTGCTGCCGCCGGATCAGCGAGCCCGCCTGCGCGCGGCCATCGGCGACGCCGCCGAGTCGCTCGTCCACCGCTACGGCGTGTGCGACCGGAGCAGGACCTACGCCCACCTCGGCACGACACCGCTCCCGCTCACGGACCGCTTCACCGGCGAGACCGTTCCCCTGGCCGCCGACGACCTCACCGACTTCGCGCTCCTGACCATCGCCAACGAACTCGACGTCGCCCGCACCGCCCGGCTCACCCCTGAAGCCCGCAGGGGCATCCGTACCCTCATCGCCGCGCTGAGCGTCTATGTCCCCGACTTCGGCAGCCGAGCCCTCGCCGACCCGTGCCTGCGCTGACCGAGCCGGTCCACCTGCGGTGTTCACCAAGGATTCGGCGGTTCTCCAGGGGTTTTCGCCCGACGCCGAACGGAAATGCGTTGGCGACGGCCCCATGATCGGGAACAATCGCCGAAATGGACATGCCCGCCCTGCTGGCCCGGATCGATCCGCTGGCCGCGCCGGCCCGGCGGCGGGTCTTCGCCGATACCGCACGCGCGCTCGCCGGTTCCGCGGAGCTGACCGCTCTGCTCGCGGAGCTGGACGCCGTCCCCGGGCTTCCGCGCGCCTGGGCCGCGACGATGGCCGTCATCGCGGGCGACGACACGCACCTGCGCCACTGCCTCGTCGCGGCTGACGCCCGCGTCGCCGGCCTGGCCATGAGCCACTGCGCCCGCCGCGGCCTGCACTTCGACGTCCTCATCGCGGCGCTGCCGACCGCACCGGCCGCCTGGCGGCACACGCTCTACCGCGCGGTGCGCGCCACCGGCGCCACCGAGTGGGCCGAAGCCCTGCTGCCCCCGGTCCGCGCCCGCTTCGGCGACCACGAAGCCGCCGCCGTACTGGCGGCTTGCGAAGCCGATACCGTGACGGCCCTGGTGCCGGAACTGGACTTCGCCGTGCCCAACCTCGCCGCGCTGGCCCGCCGGCACCCCGCCGTCGTGCTCGCTTACCTGCGCCGCCGGCTGACCGACGCCGCCGGTACCGGCCGCACCGCCGTGTGGGCCCGGTTCGGTCCCGCGCTGGAGCACCTGGTCGAGCACGACCCCGGCCAGGTCGTCGACCTGCTCGCGCGCTCGGGGCCGCCGACCGGGCTGCCGGCCGGCGCGGACAACTGGCTGGCCACGGCGGTCGCGGCCGATCCGGACCGGGTCGTCGCCATCCTCGCCGATTCCGCCCGGCGCATCCGGTTCCGGCCGGGCCGGAGCATCGAACGCGCTCTGCGGCGGGCCTCGGACGAATCCTTGACCTCGCTCGCGCGCACCCTCCTCGCCGACGTGCCCCGGTTGACGGCGCTGGTGCGCGGGCTCCCGCCCGCACGGCGCGCGACCGTCCTCAGTGGAGCGCTGGGCGAACGGAATCTCCGGCAGGCCGGGCTGCCGGCCGCGCTGCTCGACGTCCTGCCGTGGCGGTCGCGGCACGAGCACGCCCGCCGGCTGCTCGCCACCCGCCCCGTGGCCGACGACCCCGCGCTGCGGCGGGAGGCGACCGCCCGGTTGCCGTGGGCCGAAGCCGAGCCCCACCTGCGCGCCGAGACGACCCGGCCGAACGCCGTGGAGCGCGCCACCGGCTACTCGCTGCTGATCGGCGCGGCGGCCGCGACCCGGGACCCCGGTGTCGTCGCCCGGGTGCTGACGTCGCTGACCCGGCTGACCAACGAGCAGGAGCCGGTCCGCCACGCCACACTCGCGGCCATCGCGGCGATCCCCGGCTGGCTGCTGCGCTCGGCCGATCCGTCCACAATGGTCAAGTTCGCCACCGACGCCGTCCAGGCCAGGGACGCGTCGTGGCGCGTTCGCCAGGCGGTCGGCACCGTGGCCGTCACCCTCGTCCGGCAGGGCACCCGCACGTCGCGGCCCGAGCTGGCCGAGAGCGGGCTGCGGATCCTGGAGCTGTCCGGTTCTCACGCGCGCCCCCTCGCCCAGCACCGGCTCGACCAGGACCTGCCCCGCGGCGCCGAGCACGCCGTGTGGTCCGCTCTGCGGCCGCGCATCGAGGCCGACACCCGCGCCGGCCGCTACGACCTGGTGCTGCTCCTGGCCTCGGGCCTGCGCCGGCGTGCGTGGGCGATGCCCGACCTCCAGGCCGTCGTGGGGGAAGCGACCGGCGCCGCCGCCGACAGCACGGTGCAGTGGGCCCTCGAGCTGTGGCTCGCCCCGCCCGCGACCCGGGACGAACGCGTCGAGACGGTGCTGCGCCGCGATCCGTCCACGATCACGGTGACCACCGTGGCGAACGCGATCAGCACGCGCCGGACCGACCTGCTCGACCGCGTGCTGGACCGGCCGCCGCACGGCCGGTTCGTCGCCCGTGGTGTCCGGCTGGTCCCGGTGTTCGGCGGGTCGTTGCGGCACTGGCTGCCGCGTCAGGTCGCCCGGTACGCCGAGCTGCTGGCCGACCTCGCCACCGCGCCCGGCAAGCCGGTCTGGGAGCGGGTGACGGCGGTGCGGCGCCTGGCGAGCCTGCCCGGCGCCGCCGTCGACGACGTGCGGCCGTTCCTCCAGGACGACGAGGTCGCCGTGGTCGAGGCCGCGCTGGCCGGCCTGGCCTGGACCGACCGGCCCGGTGACGCGCTGGGCACCTTGCTCGGCTACGCCGACACCGAGCGCGCCCGGGTCGCGGTGTACGCGGCCGGCCGGGCGGCCCGCGCCATCCCGCCGGACGAGCTGATGGCCGCCCTCCGTCCCGTGCTGGCGGGCAAGAAGCTTACGGCGCGCAAGGAGGCGATCCGGCTGCTGACCGAGCACCGCGTGCCGGACGCGGCCGGCGAGCTGGCCGCCCGGTGGGCGGACCCGGACCTGCACCGCGACCTCCGCCGCGCGATGGTGTCGGCCGCGCGCCGGCTGCTCGACGACGAACGCGCGTGGCAGTGGCTCACCGACGCGACCACGATGACCGCGGTGGCCACGGCGGTGACCGAGACTCCCCCGGCGACCATCTCCGAGCAGTACCGAGCGCGCTACGGCGCGCTGGTGCGGACCGTGGCGACCGGCGCCGACCCGGACACCGCGCAGATCGGCTTGGCCGCCTGGCCGGCGTGGAGTGCCTGGGACCGCGCGGGGTCCGCCGCGCTGGTGGCCCGGATCGGCGACCTGACCAGCACCGCGACGTGGCCATCGGCGGTCGAGGCGGTGTTGGCGGCGTGCACGATCACCGGCGACCCGGCGCCGTTGCACGCGATGGTCACCACGCTCATCGAGCAGGACGACGTCGTCATCGAAGGGCGTGACCAGCCGGCGCGCCAGCGGTTGCGCTCCATCGTCACCCGGTTCGCGCCCCGCGTGGACGGCACCGGCGAGACGATGCGCGACGCGGCGGAGCGGCTTTCGGCAACGCTGGCGGAAAGCGCGGAGTACCGAACGGACGCGCTGACGCTGGCGATCGCCGCCCTCCCCCGCCGTGGCGACCTGCTCCCGGCTGTCCGCCGGATCGCCGCGCTCGCCGACCGCCCGGCGCCGGCGTGGCAGGCGGCGGACCGGCTGGCGACCTGGCTGGCCGGCCACGACCCGGCGCGGCCCGAGCTGCTGGGCACTGCTCAGGCGTTGGGTTCGGGCGCGGCGGAAGCGTTACTGGCGGCCGGTATCGCGAGTCAGGCCGGTCCCCGGGCCGGCTGGCCGAGCCCGTGGCGCGAGCTGGTGACGGCCTTGCGCGGCCACTCCGACGCCGACGTCCGGGATCGAGCGTCGCGTATCTCGCTTGCTCCGGAATGAAGGGGCGCCTTCGACACGGACCACGACCCCGAGTGGGCCGTTCGGGCGATGGCCGGTGAGGGAACGGTTTGATCCCGGGAACGGCGCAATACTGTGCCGGTGACGGGCAGTTCTGGCCGTAAGAGCACGTCGGCCGAGGCGCTCCTCGGCGCGCTGCGGAGCCGGTTGCGCCGCTTCAACGCGGGCCACGTCGATGACGTCATGGCCCCGGAGGCGGCCGGTGAAGCGCGTGAGTTGGTCCGCTCGCTGAGCATGACGTGGAAGCCGGCGGAGGTGTTCGAAGTCGCGGGCTGGTTGCTGTGGTCCCGCTGCATGGTGGCACCCGACGGACCGGATCCGGAGGAATTGACCTTGGCGACGAGGCTGCTCGTGCACTACCGCCATTCCGGCGGCCGGGTACCCGCGGCGATCGAGCAGCTTTATGCCGATTCCGGCGGAGACCTGGACACGGCGTTGGAGCGGTTGCCGCGCTATGACTACGAACGCGGCCTCGCGCTGTTCACGTGCTTCGAGCGCACGGGCAACCAGCGGTATCTCGTCGACGCCACCCGGTCGATGCGCGCCGCGCGGGACGATTTTCCGCCCTCGGGAGCTGACCGCTGCGAGCGTCTGTTCAACCTGGGCACCGTCTCCTGGCACGTCCACCGGGAGACGGGCGATCTCGACGCGGCCGCCGACGCCGTGGCCGCACTGCGGGAAGCGGCGCAGGCCGACAAGGGGGCGATCGACACGCCTCGGGTCCTGGCCGTGCTCGCGTCGGCGCTGGCGTCGCTGCACCGGGCCGCCGGTGATCCCGCCGTGGCTGCGGAAGCCATTGCTGCGGGCCAGGAAGCCGTGGCGCGGACACCGCCCGACCATCCGGCGTATGCGCAGCGGGCTTCCGACACGGCCGAGTTGTGCTTCCAAGAGTGGCGGCGGACCCGGGCGGACCCGGGCCTGCTGGGGAAAGCCGTCGAGTTGTACCGCTCGGCGCTGCGGACCCTCGCCGACGACGTCCCGGCCGTGAGGCGCGGCGACTTGGCGTTCCGGTTCGCCTACGCGCTGCGGGCCGGCCTCCCCACAGCCGGTGGCACGCTCGAACCCGCCCACCTGCGCGAGGCCGCGGACGCCTACCGCACCGCGGCCGATTTGCTGCCACCTGACGATCCGCGGCTCCCGCTCAGCCTGGCCAACCTGGCGAAGACCCTCGTCGACCTGCACCGGCTGAACCGTTCGCCCGAGGACGCCGCTGCCGCCGTGAACGCGGCCCGCGCCGCCGTCGCCGCCACTCCGCCGGACGATCCGCGGCTCGCCGAGCGGCAGGCGGCGCTGTCCCTGGCGCTGCAGGCCCTGAGCGGGCATCAGGAGTCGCACGGCGCGTTGGACGAGGCCATCGAGCTGCAGCGCACCGCGGCCCGGAACACAGCCGACCCGGTCCTGCGCGCCAAGATGCACTACCACCTCGGCTCGGACCTCGCGCAGCGGTACGCCCGGACCCATGATCCGGCCGGCCTCGAAGAGGCGATCGCGATGCGCCACCTGGGTTTGGCCGAGGCCCCCGGCGACGACCGCGGGGAACGTGCCGTCCACGTCGCCGGGCTCGGCATGCTGCTGCAGCTGCACTACGAGCTCACCGGTTCCGCGCAGTCCGCCGACGAGAGCCTGGGGCTCCTGCGCGAGGCGGTGGCGACAGCACCGCCCGACCACCCCGAGCGGGCGATGCTCCTGAGCGAGCTGGCTGCCGCGATGAGCTCCCGTCTTCGCCGAGACGGAGCGCCCGGATCCTTGGACGAGGCCATTGCGCTGCGCCGCGAAGCGCTCCACCACACGGCGGCCGACGACCCGCGCCGCGGACCACGGCTGGCCCTGCTGGCCGACCTTTTCCTGCGACGGTACGACGACCGGGCGGCACACGAGGACCTCGACGCGGCGATCGCGACGGTGCAGCACGCTCTCGGCCATCGCGGCGGCGCCGGCCGGGATGATCCCGTGGTCCTGGAGGCGCTGGCGCGCGTCGGGCTCCGCCACTACCAACGCACGGGCAGCACCGATTCCTTGCGCGATGCCGTCGACTCCGGACGACGCCTGGCCGGCATGGACACCGCCGCTCCGGGCGATCGTGTCCGAGGCGCGATCGCGTGGGCGGCGGCCGCCTGGGAGGCCGGAAGGCCGGCGGAAGCGGCCGAAGCCGGCGCGTTCGCGGTCGAGACGCTGGCCGCGGCGGGGCGTCACGAACTCACCGAGCTCGACCGGATGCGGCTGCTGGCCCGATATCCCGCTGCCGCGTCGGACGCGGCGGCCTATGCGCTCCGCAATGCGGACCCGGAAGGCGCACTCCGCCTGCTCGAACAGGGCCGCGGCATCCTGCTGGGCGAGGCCCTGGAAAACGGTGGTGCGCTGGCGGATCACGACGAGGTCCGCGAGCTGCAGCGCTGTCATCCCGGGGTCTGGCAGCGGTTCTTGGCGTGGAACCTCGAGCAATGGGTCCACCGCTTCGCCGCGCGGATGGACCCCGCCGAACCCCATGTCGTCGTTCCGTACGAGATGCGGCACGCGGTGGCACAGGCGGGCGGTGACGTCCTCGGCGAGATCCGGACGCTCCCCGGGTTCCACGATTTCCTCCGGCCGCCTCCCGTGCGGCGGCTGCTGCAAGCCGCGCGGCGGGGCCCGGTGGTCGTGGTGAACGTGAGTGCGGTCGGCTCGGACGCGCTCCTGCTCACGGCGGACCAGCTCAGTACTGTGCCGTTGCCCGGCCTGACGCCGGAATCCGTGGCGGCCCACGTGGTCGCGCTGCAGGAGGCGATCGACACCGCCCACCGTGGAGGGCGGCCGAGCGAGGCCGTGCACGGCGTCCTCTCCTGGCTGTGGGACCACGTGACCGGACCGGTGCTCGACGCGCTGGGTCCGGCGGCCGCGGGGCGGCCGCGCCTGTGGTGGTGCCCCACCGGGCTCCTGGCCTTCCTTCCGCTGCACGCGGCGGGACACCACCGGCGCGGCACCGGCGACACCGTGCCGGACCGGGTGGTCTCGTCCTACACGCCGTTGGTGCGGTCACTGCTGCGGCGCGGCGGCCCGGGGCGTCCCGTCCCCGAGGAACTGCTGGTGGTCACGATGCCGAGGACGCCAGGCCACCCGGACCTGCCCGCGGCGGTCCAGGAAGAGCAGCTGCTGCGCACCTTGTTCCCGAAGACACGCGGTCTCTCGGGCGAGGCGGCGACCAAGACGGCCGTGCTGACCGCGCTGAAGTCGGCACCCTGGGTCCACCTGGCGTGCCACGCACAAGCCGCGGGCGACGGCTCGCCGCTGCGCGCCCACCTGGTGCTGCACGACGGGGAGCTGGCCCTGCGCGACGTCTCCGACCTGCGGCTCCACGGCGCGGAGCTGGCCTTCCTGGCGGCCTGTGACACGGCACGCGGCAGCAAGCCGCTCGCGGACGAGTCACTGCACGTGGCGGCCGCCTTCCAGCTCGCCGGATACCGGCACGTCGTCGCCACGCTGTGGCCGACCACGGACCGCGCTGCCGCCGCGCTCACCGTGCGGACGTACGACATCCTGCGCACGCAGGGCGATGGACCGGCGCACGCCGTGCGCGAGGCCACGCTCTGGGCCCGGCAGAGAAGGCCCGAGGAGCCCTGGCTGTGGGCGGCACATTGCCACTTCGGCCCGTAGGCAGCATCTCAGCCGTCAGCCAAGACCTTTGCCAGACACACCCCTAGTCCGCCTCGGCCGGCGCCTCGGCCGGCGGATCGGGGAGGCCGACGCCGCCGGGGCCGGAGGGCGGTGTGGCCGGTTCCTCCGCCGCGTCGACGGGGTGATAGCCGCGCAGGCCGCCGCCCTCGGCCGTGGCCAGCAGGTTCTCCGCGAGCGTTTCAGCGTTCTCGTTCGTCGTGAACTTGTTCTCGTTCAAGGATCTCGAGCACCTCCACCTCGGCGCCGCTGATGTAGACCCCGCCGGTTGCGGGCATCTTCTCCAGGAAAGTGCCGTCCGCCGTCAAGCGATATTGGGACTCCAGGAACAGGTCGGCGGTTTGCGGGTATGCGGCGGCGAAGGAATTCCGCCCGTACCAACCCCCTACCCAGGCCCCGGATTTCGTCCGCACCCGCACGAAACAACTGCTGCGCCGCCGGAACAACGCGTCCCAAGCCGTGGGCACCGGGTCGTAGACCGGCCGGCCCCGGCGCCGCACCAGCGCCGCTTCGGCCCAGGCCAGTCCCGTCGGGACGGCCACCACCAGCAGCAGCGCGATCAGCCC
The DNA here is from genome assembly GCF_026017845.1 of Amycolatopsis mediterranei. Classification (NCBI taxonomy): domain Bacteria; kingdom Bacillati; phylum Actinomycetota; class Actinomycetes; order Pseudonocardiales; family Pseudonocardiaceae; genus Amycolatopsis; species Amycolatopsis mediterranei. Next base: position 3,218,580 of record NZ_CP100416.1, on the reverse strand, counting down.
CGCCGTGCGGGGATGGTGGGCCACGCCGGAAAGGGGGCCCGGGCCGTTGCCGACGGCCATTTCGACCAGCCAGGGACCGGCGACGAGGGCGTAGCACACGTCGAGGAGCGCACTGACGGCCATCACCCGCAGCAGCCGGTTGCCCGGCTCCCGCTCCGCGGCCAGCGGGCCCTTCAGCCGGTCGCGGACCGCCTGGTAGAAGACACCGGGAAGCACCAGGATCACCAGGATGGCGACCTGCTGCATCGTGGACGGAATCGCGGTGACCACCTCCCAGTTGCTCCACCACTCGCCCGCGACCTTACTCATGCCCGGCGGACGCGGGTGCCGTTCCCGGCGGACGCGGCACCACCGGCCCGCTAGGTCCGGTTTGCGGCCCGCTTGACGGTCTTGATCACCGGCGCGGTCTCGATGTGGCTGATCGCCGGCAGTGCGGCGACCCGGGTGGTCAAGTAGCGGTACAGCTCTCGCTGGTTCGCGCACACCACGCTGGCGTAGAGGTTCGTCGGCCCGGTCGTGGCGGCGGCGAACGCGATCTCCGGGTGCCCGGCCAGCGCCGTACCGGCCTCTTCCAGGTACGCCGGGGCGACCGACAGCCAGAGCAGGGTTCGCGGGCCGACACCGAACAGGCGTCCGTCGACGTCGATGTCCAGGTACAGCACGCCGCGTTCGCGCAGTTCGGTCATCCGGCGCCGGACCGTCGTCGGCGACCAGCCGGTCACCGCGGCCAGCTGCTCGAGCTCGGCCCGGCCGTCGGTGGCGAGCGCGGCGAGGAGCTTGCGGTCCCCGTCGTCGAGCCGCATCGGTTCCGGCCGGTGCGGCACCGGCGGCGGGCGCAGCCGCTCGATCGCCTCCTCGTCCAGCGACCCGAGCTTGGCGACCAGGTTGTCCGGGCCGCCGTAGAACGCGTGCAGCACGGAATGTGCGGTCACGCCCTCCACGCGCGGCGTGCGGGGCAGCTTGGCCAGCAGCAACGCCTCGCTGTCCGCCTCGCTCTCGGTGCGGACCGTGCAGGCGATCTCGGTGCCTCCGGAGGTGATGCTCACCCACGACGTGTCGGGGCGCCGGGCCAGCGCCTCGGCGACCGGGAGCGAGGCGGCGGGCGCGCAGCGCACCCGCAGGAACCACAGCACCGCGCCCAGTGCGGTCGGGTCGACCCCGCCGAGGACCCGCACCGCCCCCGCCGACCGCAACTTCGCGTACCGGCGGGCGATGGTGCGATCCGACACGCCGAGCACCTCGGCGATCGTGCTGAAGGGGGCGCGGCCGTTGATCTGCAAGGCGTGCACGAGCCGACGATCCACCTCGTCGTAGCCGGATTCCACCGTACCGAGCGTAGTTCGCGTCGGATACCGGCGCAAACCAGCTCGTTTCTGGCTTGCCTGCGCCCTCCGGCGGAGCGTTGCTCTCGTCCCCGATCGACCCAGCCAAGGAGAATTCATGGACACCGACGTGCTCATCGTCGGCGCGGGCCCGACCGGCCTGACGCTGGCCAACGAACTGCGGGTGGCGGGCGTGCCGACCCTGCTGGTCGACAAGCTGCCGCAGCGCAGCACGTTGTCGAAGGCGGGCGGCGTGCAGTCCCGCACCCAGGAAGCCTTCGACCAGCGCGGCCTGCTGGAACCGTTGCTGGCCACGGGAAATCACCCGACCGGCACCGCGCACTTCGCCGGGATCACGCTCTCGCTCACCCAGGGCAGGCACCGCCATCCTTGGCGGTCCATCCCGCAGGCGGTGATCGAAGGGTTCCTCGAACAACACCTTGCCGCACAAGGCATCTCCGTGCGACGAGACCACGAACTGACCGGACTCTCCCAGGACGAGGACGGGGTCACCGCGACCTTCGCGAGCGGCCGTGTCGTCCGCTCGCGTTACCTGGTCGCGGCCGACGGCGGCCGCAGCACGGTGCGGTCGTTGCTGGGGGCCGAGTTCCCCGGCAGGCCGGGCACGATGACCACCGTCGCCGCCGACGTGCGGTTGAGCGGCGACGACCCGGTGATGACGCACACCCGCAGCGAGGACGGGCACTGGGCATCGGTGTTCCCGCTCGGCACCGACCCGCAGGGCAGGCCCCTGCGCCGGCTCTCCCTGGGAGGGCCGGGCCGATCGCTGCCCCGGGAGGTCCCGGTCACCGAAGCCGAGATCCGCGACGGGCTGTCCGCCGTCTTCGGCTCCCGGGTGCAGCTGCTCGAACTGCGCTACGCCCGCCGCATCACCAACGCGGCCCGGCAGGCCGCGCAGTACCGGCACGGACGGGTGTTCCTGGCCGGCGACGCCGCCCACGTCCACCTCCCGATCGGCGCCCAGGGCATGAACACCGGGATCCAGGACGCGCTCAACCTGGGGTGGAAACTCGGTGCCGCGGTGCACGGCTGGGCCCCGGACCACCTGCTCGACACCTACCACGCCGAACGCCACCCGGTGGCGGCCGCCGTGCTGCGCAACGTCCAGGCGCAGAGCCTGTTGATGGACCAGCAGGGCACGCGCGACCCGGACCTGGTGGCCACCAAGGAACTGTTCGCCGCGCTGACCCAACTGCGGGACGTGCAGTACTTCCTCGACGACGTGCTGTCCGGGATGGGCATCCGCTACCCGATGCCGGGCACCGAGGGCCGGCCGCTCGTCGGCCTTCCCGCGCCGGACCTGGACCTCGGCCCGGTCCGGTCGCACGAACTGCTGCGGCGCGGGCGCGGCGTCCTGCTCGATCCGGCCGACCGGTTCGCCAAGGTCGCCGCCCTCTGGCACGACCGGGTCGACCGCGCGGGTCAGGGCGCCGGTACGGAACCGATGCTCATTCGCCCGGACGGCTACGTGTGCTGGGCAGGCAACCCGGACGACCTCGAACCGGCCCTCGGCCACTGGTTCGGCGAGCCGCACTGACCGGCAGCGCCGGTGCGGCCGCCGGTCAGTCGCGGCGTTCCGCGCGTTCGACGATCGCGGGGAACACCCGGCCGAACGACGCAAGGCTTTTGAACGGCTCGCCCGACAGAACCCGCTCGGCGATGCCGAAGGGGAACGCGGTGGCTCCGCTCACCATCACGACATAGGCGCCAGGCGTCTCCTCGTGCGTGGTCCACTCTCCGCCGTACGCACGCACGAGGACCTCGCCGGTGTAGGCCCCGATCAACTTCCACCACAGGTCGAAGCGCTGCCCGTCCAACGAACCCTCGGACAGCAGTTCGGCGCACACGGCGTCGAGCTCGCCGAGGCTGTTCAGGCTCCAGTCCAACTGGCGGCCGAACCGAGTGGCCACCAGCCCGACGCACCCCGTCGCCACGTTGCGCAAGCCGATGGCCGGATCCGTGGTCATGGCCGGTGATCGTGCCAGCCGCAGAGACTTCGCGGCAACGGACTTTCTTTCCCAGCCGACGTTTCGTTAGTGCAGTGCAGCCGGAGCGGATCAGCCGCGAATCAGGCGTTCCGCCCGATCGATGCGCCGCCGCACCTCGTGTTCCGTCTCGGGCTCTGCGGTGAACGCACTCCCCGGTTCGGGCGGGTTGGTGGCACCGACACGCCACGGTCGGCCCGGCTTGTCGAGCGCGGCCACCGGGCGTTACGATCAAGCTCGACGTACGAAAGCCACTGCCCGGTAGGTAGTCCGGGTGACGTTCCGGTGTTCGTGCAAGTGCCCGGTCATGGGCCACCTGTACGTCCTTTGTCGATCACGCACAAGGGACGGATCATGTCTGAACTGAAGGTTCTTGTCGTCGGCGCCGGTCTCGGCGGGCTCACCCTTGCCCAGTCGCTGCGGGGACACGGAATCGACGTCGCGGTCTTCGAACGCGACGCGGGCCCGTGGGACCGGCCGCAGGGCTACCGCCTGCACCTGGACGCCGACGCGATCAACGCCGCGCGAGAGGTGCTCCCCGCCCAGCTGTACGCCGTGTTCGAGGCGACGGCCCAGTACACCGAGCCGTTCACCACGATCCTGGGCACCGACCTGTCGGTCCTCAAACGCCTGCCGGCGCGGGACGACCACGGCCAGGTCTGGCCCGCGCACGACGGCCCCGCCGTCCACGCGAACGTCGACCGGGCCACCCTGCGCCAGATCCTGCTCGCCGGCCTGGAGGACGCCGTGCAGTTCGGCAAGACGGTGCAGCGCTACGAGAACACCGCCGACGGGGTGACCGCGTACTTCACCGACGGCTCCACGGCGCACGGTGACGTCCTGGCCGGCGCGGACGGCATCCGTTCGGCCGTCCGCCGGCACCGGGCCCCGCGGTGCGAGACCGTCGACGCGGGCATCACCGCGATCTACGGACGCCTGCCGATGGCCGTCGCCGAACCACTGGTCCCGGCCGAGACCCTCACCGACGTCTTCACGATCGCCTCGGACGAACGGAAGGTCTTCCTCGGGCTCGGTTCGGTGCGCTTCCCGACCTCTCCCGCCCAGGCCGCACAGCGGTTCGCCCCGGGGACGAGCATGTCCGATCAGGACGACTACGTGGTGACCATCGTCGGCGGCCGCCACGAGTTCTTTCCGGCCACCGCCGCGGGGATGCGCACGCTTCCGGCGGAGCAACTGCGCGGGATCGCCGCCGGGCTCCTCCAGAACTGGCCCGGCGGTGCCGCCGAGGTCGTCGGCAACGCGGACGCCGCCTCGTTCTTCCTCGTCGAGATGTACACCAGTGTGCCCGCCACACTGGACGCGCCCACCCGCGTCACCCTGCTCGGCGACGCGATCCACGCGATGACCCCCACTTTGGGGCGAGGGGCCAACGTCGCGATGCGGGACGGCGCCCTACTCGGTCGCGCGCTCAAGGAGGTCGTCGACGGCGGTCTGCCCCTGGCCGCGGCTCTGGCCGGCTACGAGCGTGAGATGACCGCCTACGGGTTCTCCGTAGTGCGGCAGGCAGCCCGGATCGGCCGGCAGCGCATGGCCCAGAACGCTCTGCCCGAATAACGGGCGCTGACGCCGCGCTGTCGGCAGTCGGTGTCACAGCACCGACTGCCGACAGCAAGACGTAACCGCCCGAAGAGCGCCAGTCAACGGCTCGAGGGCAGATACATCCGGCGTTCTTCGGAGGTGAGCTCTCGGGTGACGTGGCGGTTTGCCTGAGCGAGGACTTCGGTGATGGGTCCACAGGCGAGGCATCGCCAGATCCGGATCACGCCGTCGTCGTGGGCGGTGACGTATCGGCCGTCGGCGAGAGAAGTGACATCCGAAGCGGCGGCGCGGAATCCGGTGAACACCAGTGGTTCACCGGTACCGGTCGTCTTCCAGACTCGCACAGTGGCGTCGAGGCCGACCGTGATCAGCCGGCGGCTGTCTTGGCTGAAGGTCATGGCCCGGACCGCACCCTGGTCGCGGCCGCGCAACATGACCGGGCCGGTGCGGTGGGCCGGGTCGGCGATGTTCCAGATGTGGATGGTGCCGTCGTCGGCCGCGCCGGCGAGGTGGGCTCCGTCAGGGCTGAAGGCCAGTGTCCGAATCCGGCCGGCGTCGCCGGGCAACTCGGTGAGGCCGCCGGCTTCGAGGTCCCAGAGCAGGATGGTGCCCCGGACGACTCCGGCGATGTGGCGTCCATCGGGACTCCATCCGGTACGGATCGGCGGCGCAACCAACGTGCTACCGAGAAATGGTTCCGGAACCGGTTCGGCTGATGAGTCTTCAGGGGTGTTCCAGATGTACGGGATGCCGTCCGCGGCGAAGCCGACGAGCCGGTCGCCGTGCGCCATGAAGCCTACTTCCAGCACCGGGACACCCGGGTAGGTTTCCCGCAGCCGAGTCGGCGCGGCCGGGTTGGCGGTTTTCCAGATGTCCACGATGCCGTCCTCGTCGACAGCGGCCACCTGTCGCCCGCGGGGGCTGACGGCGACGTGGACCACCGGTTTGCCGTTGCCGGCCAGGACGATCGGGGCGCGGTCACCGGAGACGTCCCAGACGCGGACGGTTCCGTCCTGGCCGCCGCTGACCACCAGGCGCCCGTCCGCGCTGGCTGCGATGCCGGCAACCGGGCTGTTGGCCTCCGGGAGCTCGTTCGGGCCGGGCGCGGCGGTGGCCGGCCGTCCTTCGTGACCACGCAAGGCAACCAGATCCCCGACCGGGTCGACGTCCCAGGTCTTGACTGTCCCGTCGACAGCCACGCCGGCGACGGATCTTCCGTCGGGGCTGAACGCGACAGACCAGACAGCGACGCGGTGCCCCCGCAACACCGTCGGAACGCCGGCGTGGCCTGCGTTCCAGATTTCCGCTGTCCGGTCGTTGCCGGCGCTGGCGATCGAGTAGCCGTCGGGGCTGTAGGCGATGTCGAGGATGCCGCTGCCCTGCCGACCGAGCACCACTGCCTCAGCCGGGTGGGCGAGGTCACGAACCCGGACCGTGCCGTCGGCACCCGCCGACACCAGGTGGAGGCCGTCCGGGCTGAACGCCACAGCTTCCACTGAGCCTTCGTGACCACCCAACACCGCCGGACTCCCGCCGTCGGCGAGGTTCCAGAGCCGGACCGTGCCGTCCGCTCCGCCGCCGGCCAGCCACTTGCCGTCTCGGCTGAACGCCACGCCGAGGACCCATCCGGCGGGCCCGCGGAGCACGGTCGGCTGGTCGTCGCCCACCGCTTTCCAGATGCGGACCGCACCATCGCTCCCGCCCACGGCCACCTGTTGACCGTCCGAACTGAGCGCGACCTTGCCCCGCCAGGTCAGGCCCTGCACCGGGTGCATCGCGGCCGGCTGTGCTTGGCCGGCCAGGACCTTCTCCCACTCCCAAACCGACACGCCTTCATCGCCCAGCGCCGCGATCCTACGGCCGTCCGCGCTGAACACCGGCCTCGTCGGCGATGAGGCGGTGCGCAATGTCTGCGTCACGGCCCCGATGCCGTGTTCGGCGTCCCAAGTCCGCACCTGAAGCGTGCCGCCGGCAATACCGCCCTCACCGGCGACGACATGTTTCCCGTCCGGGCTGAAGGCCGCGCCACCGAACGAGCGGCTTTCCGCAGGATGGGCCCCGACGCTGGTTCCTCCCAGCGTGGTCCGGATGTGCGAATCGACGGTCGCTTGCCGGAGCACGGCCTCGGTGTCCTCGGACGGCGCGACCCGATACGCCTCACGAGCCAGCAGTAAGCCGAGCTCGGGATCGACCGGGAGTTGCGCACGGGCGTCGGCGACCAGCTGACGCCCCTCCGCGAGCGTCCGCTGGTCGTCGGCTCGGGCGGCCATGACCAGCGCGACCACCGCGAGGACGGTCACGATGACCACGGCCGAGCTCAGACCACCGACCGTGAACCGGACCCGGCGCCGCCGCGCCAGGCGTTCCCGTTCCGCGGCGTCGCAGCCGGCGGCCAGGAAGGTGCGCTCGAGGTCATTGAGCCGGCCGGTCGGGCGTCCTTCCCAGGTATCGAGGCGGGCTCCTCGATACAGCAAGCCGGCGTCCCGCTCGTGGCGGTCCCACTCGGCGGCGGCTTCGGTGAGCCGCCGGTGGATCCGGTGTCCGTCACGGTCCTCGGCCAGCCAGCCGCGCAGCCGGGGCCAATGCCGGATCAGCGCTTCGTGTGCGATCTCGATGCCGTGGTGTCCGAGGGACAGCAGCCGCGCCTCGGTCAACCTGGCCAGGACGACTGCGGTGTCCGGTTCGTCGTGGTCGAGCTCCTCCAGCGGAACTCGGCGTTTGATGTCCTCGGTACTGTCACCCAACGCGGTGAGCCGCAGGAAGAGGTGTTCGGCCACCTCTTGCTGGTGGGCGTCGAGACTCGCGTACGTTTCCTCCGCGGTGCGAGCGAGGGCGTGTTCGATGCCACCGGCCGCCTCGTACCCGGCCAGGGTCAGGGTGGTTCCTCGCCGCCGCAGCCAGGTCTGCAGCAACGCGTGGGATACCAACGGCAACGCGCCGGGCTGACCGGCCGTGTCGGCGACCAGCCGGGCGACCAGTGCCGTCTCCACCCGGTATTCCTGTTGCTCGGCCGGCCTGGTGACCGCCAGCCGCAACTCGTCGACGGTCATCGGGCCGACGAGCAGCTGCGTATCGGTCAACGCCGCCACGAGGCTGGTGTACTGCCCGCAGTGGCCCAGGAAGTCGGCCCTGGTGCCCAGCACGACTCGGGCCCGGCTGTCCGGGCGCGTGGCGGCGGTGATCAGCGCGGTGATGAACCGGTCCCGTTCTGCCGGGTCGGTGCACAAGGTGAAGATCTCCTCGAACTGGTCCACGACCAGGACCAGATCGGACTCTGCGGGCCGGTTCACCATGATCTGCCGGATCCGCAACCCCAGCTGGCCCGGGTCGGCCAGCACCTCGTCCCGCAATTCTCCGGGCGAAACTCCCGCCAACCCCGCCAGATTGATGGCGCACTCCTCCACGGGATGCGCCCCGGGAGTGAAGAGCACAATAGGCGAGGCCTTGGTCGTGGGGTCTTCGCGGAGATGGGCGATGAGACCGGCGCGGAGCAACGACGACTTACCGCATCCCGAAGGCCCGAACACACCGAGAAACCGCTGCCTGCCCAGCCGCCTCACCAGATCGGCAACGAGTCGTTCCCGACCGAAGAACCGGTCCGCGTCGTCTATCTCGAGAACGGCCAAACCCGCGTACGGCGCCCGGCTGTCGCGATCCATCTCGACCTGGCAGCCATCCTCCGCAGCCAGTTCGACGGTCACCGTCTTCCACCGCTGTTCCCAGTCGGCGGTGTCACCGCCACACGCGGCCACGTACGCCAGCGTGACCGGCAGGCTCGGCAGCTTGCGCCCGTCCACCGCCTGCGACAGCGCGCCCACCGAATAGTGCGCACGAGCGCTGAGCTGCCGGTACGACGGCCTGCCCGCCTGATCACGCAGACCGCGCAGATCACGCGCGAAGCCGACCACAAGATCATTACCCGGCCCCAACGGCCGTTCCGGTCTCGGCATGTCAACCACCCCGGGATGTCATTGTTCACGGATCTTTGTTCAGTGTCGAGCGGCGGAGAATGAACAACCGGATAGCGATAGACAGAACGCCGTGCACGAAACCCGGTGACTGAGTGGACGAATCGGAAGCTCGTTACCGGACCGGAAAGAACTATTGCAATCGAACGAAGCGCGGTGGCTGTCAAACAGGAGCAACTCACTCTTCAGGACAGCCGCCGCGTTTCTCCAAGGGAGGAGTGCAGATGGGCAAGGCGATGAGGGTTGGTTTCGCGGCCGTCCTGGCGGCCGTCACGTCCGGGAGTGTGCTGGTCGGCTCGGCAGCAGCGGCCACCGAGACAAGCTCGGGCTGGATGCTCGTCCAGGGCACCTGTGGCGATACGTTCCAGCCGAGAGTCAACGGCGGTGAAGCAGGCTGGACGGTCATCTGCGGCGGCGGCACGGTCCGGGCGAACGGCTGGGTGAAGGACACCAAGGCCGACGGCAAGGGCGCCGAAGTTTACGGCGGCTGGGGAGACGGCGCGGACTTCGGCACCGTGCGCACGGGCGGCAAAGGCTCGATCGCGCGGTTCGACAAGTCGCACGCCGGGTCGGTCGTCAACCTCTGGCTCCGCGTCATCTAGCGCCGGCCGATCACCGGTAGCCACCGGTTCGCCGAGGGAAGAGGGGATTCCGCCCGGGCCGACCCGGCCCAGGCGGAATCCCCGCCACCCGAAACCAATGGCCTGAGGATCGCGGGACGGCATACTCTGCTCGGGTGATCGAGATCGGTTCACGGGCGCGCACGCTGCCGGCACCGCCGGCGGTCGTCTGGGACTCGCTCGTGGAGCCTCGCCGGCCGGGAACCCGTCCGTGGCTTCACTTGCTGGCCGACGAAGTCGATCCCAGAGTCCTCGCCGCGGAGAAACCCGGCCAGGTCACGTGGTCTTCACTGTGGCCGAGCCGGCCCGATGATCGGATACATTTCGCGCTGACGGCCTCGCCCGACGGCGGGACCTTGCTGAGATTCACCCTGCTGACCCCCGGCGAAGCCCCCGACCAGAGCAAGACCGGGCACCTTCGGCGACGGCTCAACCAACTGCTGTTCGCCGATCTTCGTTTCTCCTATGGCCAGTGAGCGGTGATTCTCAGGTGCCCTCCCGACGCAAAGCTGCGGCCATCCACTCCTGAACCGCCGCCGTCTTGTCCGGGTCCGGCTTGGAGGTGCCGTTGATCGTCGCCACGAGAGTCGTGTACCTGACCATCAGGTTCGTCCCGGTCAGCTTGGCCCGGGTCTGCGCGGACCTGGTCCGGTCGAAGCCGATCATGCTGCGGCGGGCCTTGTCGAGGTCGTGGTCACCGGTCATGGCGGCGACGAAACCGGCCGAGTCGGCCGCCATCCGCTCGGCGATGTCGCGGGCCTGCGGGGAGTCCGCCGGGACGCCCGCTTGGTGCGCCGCCTGCGCCTCCAGGTAGAGCAGCCTGCGCTGTTCGGCGCGGGCCAGCATTTCCGGCGTGGCCATGAGTTTGCCTTGCTCGGTGCCGAAGGCGCGGCGGAAGTGGTCCCGCAATTCGGTGCGGAACTGCTCGTCCCGCACGATTTCGGCGAGTTCGATCCAGGCCTCGAGTTGCTCGGTGGACGGCTCCTCCGGCAGGTGCGGCCGCCGGCTGCGCAGCCGGTCCAGGTAGCCGGGATGGACGTCCAGACCGTCGGTCACGAAGTCCCAGAACCGGCTGATGAGCTGGTCGCGGTCGTCGTCGGACATCGACACGAGCTTGTGCATCAAGCACACCTGGTCCGTCGTGGTCTGCTGCCGCACGATGGTCCGCAGCACGGCGCGGCGCGCGCGGAACTGCCGCAACCGGTCCTCGACCAGCCGCAGATGCCGGGCAGCCAGCTCCTGCAGGGTGCTCTCCTCAGCCAGCACCCGGCGGATGTCGTCCAGGCCGGCGCCGAGGTCGCGGAGGGTACGCACGAGTTCGAGCCGGGCGATGGCCTGCACGTCGTACTGCCGGAAGCCGCCCTCGGTGAGACCGGTGGGCGCGACCACGCCCTCGTCGGCGTAGAACCTGATCGCGCTCACGCTCAGACCGGTGCGGCGGGCGACATCGCCGATGGGATAGAGCTCGTTCATACCCGCCACTATGCGATCTCGACCGGCTTGAGGGTCAAGACTCCCGACCGGTGGCCGCCGGGTAGTCCAGTCCGGCGGACAGCAGGGCGAACGCCTGCCCGGTCAGCTCGGATTCCGGCGCTCGGCTGCCGGCCGCTCGCCAAGCTACGACGGCCGGCTGGACCGCGCACAGCGTTACCGAAGCCACCAGGTGCGGCCGGGGATCCGCAGCCGGGTCCACGCCCATCCGGGCGCCGATCAGCCGCGCCACCTCGTCGAACCGGGCGGCCGCCCGCTCGAGGCGTGCGGCCGTCAGCGCCGGGCTGACCGAGATCACGTCCTGCAGGCTGTGGAAGCGCGAGTCAGTCTCGTACGTCCGGACGACTTCGACCGCGGCCGTCCGCATCGCGGTCAGCACGGGCAGGCCGGCCGGTTGCGCGGCGAACGCCTCGAGGACCGCCGTGATCTGGTCGTCCGCGAGGGCCAGCGCGACGTCCTCCTTCGAGGCGAAGTACCGGAAGAACGTCCGCGAGGAGACTTCGACCGATTCGGCGATCTGGTCGATGGTCGTGGCCTCGAAGCCGTTGGCGCAGAACAGCGCGTGGGCGGCATCGATCAGCGCCTCCCGCGTCCGCTGCTTCTTCCGTTCCCGCAGGCCGAGCTTCTCCATGCCGGCCAGCTTACGGCCATCACGTCATAGACAGACTCTTGTCAGTTGAAGACACTTGACACTCCATGACAGAATTAGGGCATGCCCAAGGCCCCCGCACCGACGTCTCGTTACTGGAAGCTGCAGCGGCAGCTGACGCGGCTCAACACGTTCCTGTTCCGCAAAACCGGCGGCAAAGTGGGCGGCTCGTACTTCGGCGGCGCACCGGTGCTGCTGCTGCACCACGTCGGCCGCAAGTCCGGCGAGGCCCGGATCAGCCCCCTGATCTACCTCGACGACGCCCCGCGGCTGGTCGTCGTCGCCTCGAAAGGCGGCGTGGACGCGCACCCGGCGTGGTTCCACAACCTGACGGCGATGGCGACCACGGAAGTGGAGTTGCCCGGAGGCGAACGCCGCCGGGTCCGCCCGCACGTCGCCGAAGGCGCGGAGCGAGCCCGCTTGTGGGACCGAGCGGTGGCGATCTACAAAACCTATGCGGCGTATGCGACCTACACCGAACGGACGATTCCGGTGGTCGTCCTCGAACCCGCCGACGCCACACCGACGGAGTGAGCACGCCCGGAGACGACGTCGCGTTCGATCAGCGCGTCCGCTCCTGCGCCGCGAGGTAGTCGTGCAGCCGGGCGTGCCGGAACTGGTAGACCCTGCCCGCCGCCCTCAGCACTCCCCGCTGGTGGGCATCGGCCAAGAACGGCATCACGCGCCACGGCAGGCGTCCGGTCAAGGACAGCCACAACCGCGCGAGCAGCCAGGGCCCCCAGACCGTGACGAACAGCATCCAGATCAGCAGTCCCGCCGCGGCGGTGGCCAGGAAGCCGGGAATCCAGCGCCCGCCGGCTAACACGACGGAGATCGGAACGCCGAACGCGGGCTCGAAGGCGAAGGCCAAGGCCAGCATCGTCCAGAGCACGGCCGCCCCACCCAGGCCGACGGCGAGACCCTGGCGCAGCGCGGCTCGCCGGTCGGTGCGCAACAGCTCGGCCGGACTGGTGGTCTCGGTGGGATCGACCGGGGTCCCGAGCGCGCGGACGAAGGACACGACGAACCACGTGCCGAGACCGGAGAACAGACCGGCGGCGAGCCCGACGGGAACCACGTTGCCACCGTGCCCGAACTCCGCCGCCGCGACGCCGAACAGCGCGCAGCCGCCGGTCCACACGACCAGCCACGCAAGGGTGCGCCATCCCCGCAAGCTGACCGCAAGTTGTCCGGCGATCTGCCCGAGCCTGCCCAGTATCTGCAGCCGGATGCGGGCCGGGGCGGGCCGGATACCGCGGGCCTGGCCCACGATGGTCCCTCCGGCGATGCCGGCGATCACGCCGGCGACCGGACTCGGGGCCGGTTCTTGAGACGATGCACGAGAACGGCTCTCGCGTGGTACCCGGCCCACCTGCTATCACAGGTCGACGAGGGGGCCGGCTGCTCCCGATAGAGCGGAGAGTTCATGGCCAAGGGTTTGACCTATGCCGACGCGGCGAGGCTGCTGGATGACAGTCATCTGGTGGGGGCATTGGACAGGCTGCTCGGCGGCGCCCTGCTCGCCGCCTCGGCCGGTGGAGCGGGATTCGTCCTGAGCCTGTTCGACGCCAAGGCCGAGCTGGCCCGGCTGAGCGTCGGGCTGGTGAACGGGTTGCGGGCGCGAGTGAGCCACGGCCGGAGAACCGATCGCACCGAGCGCATCGCGGCAGCCCATTCGGTGCTGGTCGTGGCGGCGTTCTTCGAGTGTCTGGCGCAGGCGGACGTCGGGTTCGACGTGGCCGCGCTGGACCTTTCGAAAGCGGATCAGCGGACGCTCGCCGCCTCGGTGATCCGCACGCCCGTTCCGTTGCCGGCGCCCCAGTTGCCGTACGAAGCGTCGCTGGAGGTGCTGCGCGGTTTCTACGCGGACCTGGCCCGGCCGGTGCTCGGCTTCATCCAGGGCTTGGCGGTGTGGGACGGCCTGGACGAGACCCGCCGGGATCGGCTGACCGATACCCTGCTCCGGATCCTGCCCGAACGGGCCGTGGCCCGGTACGAGGAGTGCTTCCGGCGATTGGCCGTCGACTTCCCGGAGGTGGCGTTCTGGGCGAACCTGGTGGATCACCAGGCAACCCGGGCTGACCTCCAAGCGTTGCGGCACGGACTGGCCGGCATCGAACGCGTTCTGGCAGACCTCGCCGGCGGCCGAGAGCCTGATGAATGGCGGCTGGCTCTGGCCAGGGCCTACCAGGCCGCGCTGGTCCGGACGATCCTGCCGGAAGCACGCACCCCGGACGGCGTCACGCTGCCGGCATTGGGCGCGGCGTACATCGATCCGAGTTTCCGCGTCGCGGAGACCGGGACCGTCCCGGCGGACGAAGGGCGTTGGCAGGAAATCGCCGTCCGTGACGATCTCCAGGAGTTCCTGCTCGGGCACCTGACCGCACCGCAGGCGATCGACGCTCCCCTGGTGATCCTCGGACAGCCGGGCAGCGGCAAGTCGGTGCTGACCCAGGTACTGGCCGCCCGGCTGCCACCGAGCGAGTTCCTCGTGGTCCGGGTCGTGCTCCGGGAAGTAGCGGCGGACGCCGAGCTGCAGGATCAGATCGAGCGCGCCCTCCGCCTGACCACCGGGGAGTCCATGACCTGGCCGGAAATGGTGCGCGGTGCCGGCGACGCGCTCCCCGTGGTGCTGATGGACGGGTTCGACGAGCTGCTGCAGACCACCGGGGTGAACCAGTCGGACTACTTCGAGCGGGTGGCGAACTTCCAGCGGCGGGAGGCCGTTCTGGGCCGGCCGGTCGCGATCGTGGTCACCAGCCGGACCGTCGTCGCCGACCGCGCCCGGCCGGTGGCCGGCATGGTGACGATCCGCCTCGAGCCGTTCGACGACGGTCAGGTCCGTCGCTGGCTGGACGTCTGGAACACGGTGAACCGCCCGATCCCGGCCGAGGCGGTACTGGCGCACAGCGAGCTGGCCGCCCAGCCACTGCTGTTGCTGCTGCTCGCCCTCTATCACGCCGATGGGCAGCCGCTGCACAGCGACGACCAGCCGCTGGGCCAAGCGGAGTTGTACGAGCGGCTGTTGAGCAGGTTCGCCGAGCGCGAAGTAGGCAAGCTCGGCGCGGGACTCCCCGCCGAGGACCACCAGCGCGCCGTCGACCGGGAACTGCTCAGGCTCTCCGTGGTGGCGTTCGCGATGTTCAACCGCCGGCAGCAGTGGGTGAGTGCGGCAGAAGTCGACACCGACCTCGCGATCCTGCTCGAGGCCGCGGAGAGCCGGCCCGCGCCGGGACTGCGTGCTCCCCTCACCGCCGGGGAGGACGTCATCGGCAAGTTCTTCTTCATCCACCGGGCTCAGGCACGGCGCGGCGACCAGCGGCTGACCACCTACGAGTTCCTGCACGCCACGTTCGGCGAGTACCTCATCGCCCGGCTGGTCGCCAGAGAGCTCGACGACCTCGTCGCGACCGCCGAGCTCGGCGCCGTCCGGACCCGGAAGGCCTTCATCGACGACGCTTTCCCGTACGCGCTGCTTTCGTTCGCACCATTGACCATGCGGCACACCGCGGTGTACTTCCTGAACCAGCGTCTCGAGGTTCTGCCCCGGCCCCGGCGATCGACGCTGCGGCAGCTGCTGCTGTCCCTCTTCCACCGAGCGCTGATGGCGCGGCATGCCGGCCGGTACGACGAGTACCAGCCGGACACCGTCTCGGTGCCCGCGCGACACGCGACCTATTCGGCCAACCTGCTGCTGCTGATCGTGTCGGTCGGCGGCGAGGTCAGCGTCGCCGAACTGTTCCCGGACCGGCCGGATCCGATCCATGACTGGCAGGAGATCAGCTCGCTGTGGCAGGCGGTGCTGCCGGAAGAAGGCTGGATGGTGCTCATCGACCAGCTCATGCTCACTCGCGGCTGGGAGGGCGACCGTCGCACCCTGACCGTCGCACCTACGACACGCGAGCGGGTGGAGCCCTTCGACCCGTTCTGGGCCTACGACTTCAGTCCGGACCACGAGCACCGCCGGGGTAACTGGTACGGCTGGCTGTACGAAGGCGGCAATGTGCTGCGGACTCGCATGGACTGGGTAGCCGACCGGGGTGCCGGCGCGTTCGCGCACGCACTGGAACCGCTGTCGATCGAATTCGGCAACATGGTCACCACCTTCTTCGACTTCTGGCAGGGCCGGCCGGTATCGGCGGCCCACGCCTTGATCGCCCTGTGGACGGCATCAGGCTCGGCCGCGGATCAGGAGCAGTTGGTCCACGCCCACGAGACCTGCCTGCGGTTCGCCATCGACGGGTTCGCGCCGCACGACGCCGACACCAGGGAGTACTTCCGGAAGCTGTACCTGAGCCAGCTGGTCGCGGACCGGGACAAGTTGCCACCGAAGTGGATCGACGACGCCACGCACCGGCTCCTGTCCACCCAGGGGGCGGACAAGGAAAGAACGAAGCTGGCCATGCTGGCCCGCGACTATCTCGGCGTGGCGAACGGTGAGTCGGGCATCGTGGGAGAACGGGGGTAATGATGTCCGCGCGCGGCTCGCCATCACGGCCGTTCCGCCGCTCACCGGACGATCCGGTAACGCACATGCGTGGCGTTGCGGCCTTCGAGCCGCCGGAGGGGTTCCAGTTCGACGGCGCCGAGTCCGGTCGGCTCGAACAAGCGCGCCCGCTGCCCAGCAGCACCGGCACCAAGTGCAGCTCGAGCTCGTCGAGCTGGCCGGCCGCCAGGAGGGCCTGCGCCGCCCCCGCGCCGTGGACCAGTACCGGTCGGTCGCCCGCCGCTTCGCGGGCCTCGACCGCGCACGCCGTGACGTCCGTGTAGAACTTCGCGCTGCCCGGTGGCGAGTCGGCCGGGTCGATGCGGTGGGTGAGCACGTGGATCGGCACGCCGTCGTGGTGGTCGCCCTGCCACCGCCCGGCCAGCTCGAACGTCCGGCGGCCGGACACCACCGCGCCGGTCGACGCGGCCTCGGCGTACACCTGCCCGTTGACGCCCTCGGTCATGCGGTCGTCGAGCCAGTCGAACAGCCGCCCGCCGCCGCGGCCGAGTTCCTGGCCCGGCCGGTCGTCCGGGCCGGCGATGTAGCCGTCGACCGACATGGACATGTACAGCCGCAGTGGTGTCCTGGCCATTCTCGTTCCCCTTCCTCCGAACAGCCGGCGCCGGCACGGCGCCGCTCTCACCCGTACGTCGATCGCGCGACGCCGGATTCGACAGCCGGATCAGAGAGAAGTCCCTACACCGCCTTCTTGAAGGACTCGAAACCTTCGCGTTACATCTTGACGCGGCCGACGTAATCGTTCACAGTCCTCCTACTGCATTCAGCCGCACCGCCGATCCCCCGCCCTCCCTGATCCCCCACCGCGTTCCCGCAAAATGTTAGCGCTAACACTGCGCCGGCGGTCCCCACGACGAAAGGAAAGATGCCATGTCGCTTGGACTTGCGCGCACCGCGAGGTGGCGCCGCCGGTGGCGGGCGGGGTCGGCCGCCGCGGCCGTCGTGACCGTCGCGGCCGGGCTGCTCACCGTGGCGCCCATGACGGCGTCGGCCGCCACCGTGGACCCCACCGCCTGGTACGTCCTGCTGAACCGCAACAGCGGCAAGGCCCTCGACGTCAACGGCGCCTCCACCGCCGACGGCGCCAACCTCATCCAGTGGACCCGCTCCAACGCCACCAACCAGCAGTTCCAGTTCGTGGACGCCGGCGGCGGCAACTACAAGCTGCGCGCGCGGCACTCGGGCAAGCTCGCCGACGTGCTGGGCGCGTCCACCGCCGACGGCGCCAGTGTGGTGCAGTGGACCGACAACGGCGGCGCCAACCAGCAGTTCAGCCTCGCCGACTCCGGCAGCGGGTACGTCCGGCTGGTCAACCGCAACAGCGGCAAGGTGGCTGACGTGCAGGGCGCCTCGACGGCCGACGGCGCCGGTGTGGTGCAGGCCAGCAGCGGGACCGGCAACGACCAGCAGTGGCAGCTCGTCCAGGTCGACGGGGGCAGCGCCACCTGCACGCTGCCGTCGACGTACCGCTGGTCGTCGACCGGTCCGTTGGCGAACCCGAAGTCCGGGTGGGTCGCGCTCAAGGACTTCACCAACGTCGTCTACAACGGCAAGCACGTCGTCTACGGCACGACGCACGACACCGGATCGAACTGGGGATCGATGAGCTTCGCCCCCTTCACGAACTGGTCCGACATGGCCACCGCCGGCCAGAACACGTTGTCCATCGGGGCCGTCGCGCCGACGCTGTTCTACTTCGCCCCGAAGAACATCTGGGTGCTCACCTACCAGTGGGGCTGGCCCGACACCTTCTCCTACCGCACCTCGAGCGACCCCACCAACCCCAACGGCTGGTCCGCGCAGCAGACGCTGTTCACGGGCACCCTTCCCAGCGGGGCCCCGCTGGACCAGACCATCATCGGCGACGGCACGAACATGTACCTGTTCTTCGCCGACGACAACGGCGGCATCTACCGCGCCACCATGCCCATCGGGAACTTCCCGGGCAGTTTCGGCTCGAGCTACACGAAGATCATGAGCGACACTCCCGTCAACCTGTTCGAAGCGCCCGAGGTCTACAAGGTCCAGGGCCAGAACCAGTACCTCATGATCGTCGAGGCGCAGGGCGCGAACGGGCGCTTCTTCCGGTCGTTCACCGCCACCAGCCTGGGCGGCTCCTGGACGCCGCAGGCCGCCACCGAGAGCAATCCCTTCGCGGGCAAGGCCAACAGCGGCGCCACCTGGACCAGGGACATCAGCCACGGCGATCTGGTCCGCACCAACCCCGACCAGACCAAGACCGTCGACCCGTGCAACTTGCAGATGCTCTACCAGGGGCGCGACCCGAGCTCCGACGGCATGGACTACGGCCTCCTGCCGTACAAGCCGGGCGTGCTGACGCTGCAGCGCTGATCGATCGAGAACGGCGAACCGGAGAGGGGGGGGGGGGGGGGGGCGGGGGCGGGCCGCGCGGGCCGCCCGGCCAGGGGGCGGGCGGCACGCGGCGCCCCGCCCCCGCGCCCGCCGCCCCGCGCCGCGCGCGGCGCCGGGCCGGGC
>NZ_CP100416.1:3145230-3199861 GCF_026017845.1 Amycolatopsis mediterranei | reverse complement strand
CGGCGGGCCGCCGCCGCCGCCCGCCGGCGGCCCGGCCGCGGCTGCCCCGCGCCCCCGCGGCCGCCCGGCGCGGGCCCCCCCCGCCCCCGCCCCCCCCCCCCCCCCCCCCCCCCCCCCTCTCCGTGTCCCGGAAGGGACAGCTACCACAGGCGTTCCAGCGCCCGGCGCGCGCGAGCCGGCGCGCGACGGTCGCCGTGCAGCTGCAGGAAGTGGTTGAGGGCCAGCATGATCGCGACGATCTCGTAGAGCAGCTGGTCGATGTCGGTGTGCGGCGGCAGTTCCGCCAGGCTCACCGCCCGCCGGATGTTGAGCCGCAGCTCGCGCTGCCAGAGCTGGTCAGCGTGCGCGATGGCCTCGCGCACCGGTCCTTCGCGGCCGTCGAACTCGGCCGCGGCTGCGGTGAAGAAGCAGCCGCCGGGCAGGAGTTCGCGTTCCAGGTAGGAAATCCACGCTTCGCACGCCGCGCGGAGGTACGGCAGGCCGCGCGCCACCCCGCGCGCCCGTTCGGGTACCTCGCGGACGAACATCGCGGTGGCGGCGTCGATGACGGCCAGCTGGAGCCCTTCCTTGGTGCCGAAGTGACCGATCACGCCCGCCTTGCTCATTCCCAGCTCGGCGGCGAGCCGCCCGATCGTCAGCCCCTCCAGCCCCTCCGCCGACGCGATCACCAGGCCGGCGTCGAGGATGCGCTGCCGGGTGAGCCGGGATTCGGCCAGGGACTTCCGGGGACTCATGGGCAGACTATAGATTACGAACGATCGGTCGCTATTTTCGCCCTGCTCCGAGGAGGACGCATGCCCGGCTCCCGCCTGACCGCGCTCGGCCACCACCAGCCCGCCCGCGTGCTGACCAACGCCGACCTGGAAGGCATGGTCGACACCTCCGACGAGTGGATCCGCCGCCGCACCGGCATCGTCACCCGGCACATCGCCGACGGCTCGGTGGCCGACCTGGCCACCGAAGCCGCCGCGAAGGCGCTGGCCGCGGCCGGCCTGGACCCCGGCGAAATCGGCATGGTCATCGTCGCCACCTGCAGTGCGATCGACCGCTGCCCGTCGATCGCCGCCCAGGTCGCGGGGCGCCTGGGCATCCCCGCCCCGGTCTGTTTCGACCTCAACAACGGCTGCGCGGGGTTCTGCACCGCACTGGCCACCGCGGACCACGCCATCCGGGCCGGAGCCGCCCGGCACGCGCTGGTCATCGGGGCCGAGAAGATGTCGGACGTCACCGACTGGACCGATCGCGGCACCTGCGTCCTGCTCGGCGACGGCGCCGGCGCGGCCGTCCTCAGCACCGCCGAGACGCCGGGGCTCGGCCCGGTCGTCTGGGGATCCGACCCCGCGCGCCGGCACCTGGTCCGGCTCGTGGACGCGTGGCAGCCGGCGTTCGCCCAAGACGGCCAGTCGGTGTTCCGCTGGGCCGCCCGGGAACTGCCCGCGGTCGCCGCCGAGGCCTGCCACCGCGCGGGCATCGCCACCACGGACCTCGCCGGAGTCGTCACCCACCAGGCCAACCTGCGGATCGTCGAGGCGCTGACCGACCGGCTCGATCTGCGCGACGACGTGGCGATCGGCAAGGACGTGGTCGATTCGGGGAACACCTCGGCGGCCTCCGTCCCGCTCGCACTGTCCAAAATGGTCGGTCGCGGCGAGCTGCCGTCCGGTGAGCCGGTGCTGCTCTTCGCCTTCGGCGGCGGGCTCTCCTGGGCCGGCCAGGTCGTCACCTGCCCGTGAGTGACGGCCGTGCCGGGAAGGCCCGGGACGTCTCCCCGGCTTTCCCGGCCAAGCGCCCGCTTACAATGGGCACGACCGGGCCGGCCGTCGTGGCCGCCGCGGGCGAGCGGGGAGGACCACCGGATGACGATGTCGCTGTCGGCCGAACTCTGGCCGGACGTGCAGCCGGAGACCGCCCGGCGGCTCATGCTGGCCGGGGTGGAGGCCTTCGCCCAGCGCGGCTACCACGCCACCACCACCCGGGACATCGCCGGCGCCGCGGGGATGTCGCCCGCCGCGCTCTACGTGCACTTTCCCTCCAAGGCCGCGCTGCTGTTCGCCATCAGCCGCTACGGCCACGAGCAGACGCTCGCGCTGGTCGAGAACGTCGTCGCCAAGGAGTCCGATCCCGTCGAACGGATCCGGCTGATCGTCGAGGACTTCGTGGCGTGGCACGCGCGGCGCCACACCGTCGCGCGGGTCGTCCAGTACGAGCTGCAGGCGCTGCCCGCGCAGGAGTTCGAGGTGGTCGCCGCGCTGCGGCGCCGGATCGAGCGGATCGTGCGCGAGGTCATCGCCGAGGGCGCGGACAGCGGCGTGTTCACCGTGTCCGACCCGCACGTCGCCGCCCGGGCCGTGCTTTCGCTCGGTGTCGACGTCGCCCGCTGGTACAGCGAGCGCGCCCGCCAGACGCCCGCGGCGCTGGGCAAGGAGTACGGCGGGCTCGTGCTGCGCATGCTCGGCGTGCCCGCCGAGTAGCGGACACAACCTGACCGCTACCTCTGGCACGGTGGCCTCGTGCACACCGTCCTCGACGCGCGAGCCCTCAACCGCGCCACCCTCGCCCGGCAGCTGCTGCTCGAGCGGGCCGGCCTGCCCGTGCTCGACGCCGTCGCCCACCTTGGCGGCCTGCAGGCGCAGGAGCCGCAGGAACCGTTCACCGGCCTGTGGTCGCGGCTGCGCGCGTTCGACCCGGCCGCACTGGACGCCCTGCTGACCGGGCGGCGCGTCGTGCGGACGCACCTCATGCGCCGCACCGTCCACCTGCTGCCCGCCGACGACGTCCTGGCGTGGCGGAGCCGGTTCGACGCCATGCTGCGACAGCGGGTCGTCGGCACCTACCGCGCCGAACTCGAGGGCGTCGACTTCGCCGAGCTCGCGGCGGCGGGCCGGGCGGTGCTGGCCGACGGCGAGCCCCGCTCGATGGGCGAACTCGCGCGGGCGGTCGCCGACCGGTGGCCCGCGCCGGGCCCGCGCCCGCTCGGCGAGCTGCTGATCGCCGCGCTGATCCCGTCGACGCAGCTGCCGCCGCGCGGGCTGTGGCGCACCAAGGCGGGCGTGCGGAACCTGCCGCTGGCCGCGTGGCTCGGCCGCGAAGCCGACCCGCTCGACCCGGACGACGGCGTCGGGCGGACGCTGGTCCGGCGCTACCTCGCGGCGTTCGGCCCGGCGGCGACGGCGGACCTGCGCGCGTGGTCGGGCCTGGCCGGCCTGCCCGCCGCGGTGAAGGCGGTGCGCGAGGAACTGGTGGTCTTCCGCGACGAGCGGGGACGCGAGCTGCTCGACCTGCCCGGGGCACCCCAGCCCGACCCGGGCACCCCGGCACCGGTCCGGTTCCTGCCGGCGTTCGACAACGCGATCCTCGGCTACGACGACCGCTCCCGCATCATCGACGACGCCCACCGCGGGCTCTCGGTCGCGGGCGAGCGGGTGGTCCTGGTCGACGGCCGCGTTGCGGCGACGTGGACGACCGAGGACGACGCGGTCGTGGTCCGGCCGCTGCGGCGGTTGACCGGGGCGGAACGGGCCGAGGTCGCGGCCGAGGGCAGCGGGTTGGCCGGCTTCTTGAGCGACGGCGAAAGCGCTTGCGTCCGGGTCGAACCGAGCTAGCGCGACGACCGCCGCTGCCGGGCCCGCCGAGCACCCCGATGTGGCCTTGCGCAACCAAGGCCGTCTTGTGGCGCTGCGCGCTCAGCCGACCGCCCTGGCGAACCGCTCCGCCACCTCGCGCAGCCGCTCGACCAGGCCCGGCGGCGCCTCCTCGACCACGAAGTCGTACCCCAGCTGGGCCAGGTGGTACGGCACCGTGTCCAGGTCCTTCGCCCCGGTCCGCACCCGGCAGCTGCCCTCGTCGATCTCCTCCACCACCCCCGCCGCCGGCGACAGGCGCCGGGCCACCGCGGGCGCCGGGGCGGCCACCCGCAGGACCAGCTGGTGCGGGTAGACCGCCGTCGAGATCTGGCGGGAGACGTACTCCGCGAGGTCCGGAGCCGGAGGCTCGCGCGGCGTGAACCGGAAGCCCACCGACGGCACCCCGGCGATCCGGTCCACCCGGAAGGTGCGCCAGTCCGCGCGGTCGAGGTCGAAGGCGACCAGGTACCAGCGCCGCCCCGTGTGGACCAGCCGCAGCGGCTCGACCGACCGCTGCGTCGAGGCGCCCGCCCGGTCGCCGTAGCCGAACCGCAGCCGTTCCTGGTCGCGGCAGGCCGCCGCGATCGCCGTCAGCACCGAGGCGTCCACCGTCGGCCCGGCTCCGGGCAGGGACACCGTCGCCGCCTGCAGCGCGCCCACTCGCGGCCGCAGCCGGGCCGGCAGCACCTGCTCCAGCTTCGCCAGCGCCCGCACCGACGTCTCCTCGATGCCGCTGACCGTGCCGCTCGCCGCCGTGCGCAGGCCGACGGCGACCGCGACGGCCTCGTCGTCGTCCAGCAGCAGCGGCGGCAGCGCCGCGCCCGCGCCGAGCCGGTAGCCGCCCGCCACCCCCGGCGTGGCGTGCACGGGGTAGCCGAGGGAGCGCAGCCGCTCGACGTCGCGGCGGATCGTGCGGACGTCGACCTCGAGGCGGGCCGCGAGGTCGGCGCCCGGCCAGTCCCGGCGCGCCTGCAGCAGCGAGAGCAGCCTGAGCAGCCGTTCCGAAGTGCCGTACATGGCACGCAGTGTGCCAGACATCGCGGACAGCTCCTGTCCGCGATCCGCCGGAAGGTGCAGTCCCGGCGGCAAACACTTGCCAGGCACCGCTCCGGCCGGAAAGAGTGACGCATGCCGATCGATCCGCACACCTTGCTCGCCGTCGCCCGCGAAGAAGCCGAGCTGGGCAAAGCCGAAGGGGGCGTGCCGATCGGGGCCGCGCTGTTCGACTCGACGGGCACGCTGCTGGGGCGCGGGCACAACCGGCGCGTGCAGGACGGCGACCCGTCGATGCACGCCGAAACCGCGGCGTTCCGCAACGCCGGCCGCCGCCCGCACTACCGGGACACGATCATGGTCACCACGCTCTCGCCGTGCTGGTACTGCTCCGGGCTCGTCCGTCAGTTCGGTATCGGGCGCGTCGTCATCGGTGAGGCCGAGACGTTCCACGGCGGTCACGACTGGCTCGCCGGGCTCGGGGTGGAGATCACCCTGCTCGACGATCCCGGCTGCACCGCGCTGATGACGGAGTTCATCGCCGCGCGCCCGGACCTGTGGTTCGAGGACATCGGGGTCGAGAAGTCCGAATAGGACAGTGCTGGTCACCGGACAGTTGCTGATCGGACCTGCTCGACCGGACATGCTTGACAAACAGCGCTTTACAGGAGCAGGTATGCCGTCATCCGTTCCGCTCGTGGACCTTTCGCCGTGGTTCGCGGGCACGTCCGAGGGCCGGGCCGAAGTGGCGGGCCGGATCGACCAGGCGCTGCGGGAGTCCGGCTTCCTGCTGGTCACCGGGCACGGCGTCCCGGACGACCTGCGCCACCGGACGCGCGAGCTGGCGCGGGAGTTCTTCGCGCTGCCCGAAGACGTCAAGCAGCGCTACGCCGTCACGGTCGGCGGCCGCGGCTGGCTGCCGCCGGGTGTCGAGGCCAACGGCTACGCCGAGGGCACCGAAACCCCGCCGGACCTCAAGGAGTCCTACTCCGCGGGCGCGGACACCCGCACCGGCGTGGCCGAGGTCGACGGGTTCTGGTTCCAGCCCAACGTCTGGCCGCACGAGGTGCCCGGCCTGGGCGAGGTGGCCACCGAGTACATGCGCCGGATGCGGGCGCTGGCGGACCACCTGCTGGAGATCTTCGCCGCGGCGCTCGGTCTCGCCCAGAGCCACTTCACCCGCCACACCGCGCACCCGACGTACACGTTCAACATCAACTGGTACCCGCCGATGACCCGCGTCGGCCCGCCGGCGCCGGACCAGTTCCGGATCGGCCCGCACACCGACTTCGGCACGGTCACGGTGCTCGACCGCCAGGCCGGCGTCGGCGGCCTGCAGGTTTGCACGGCCGACGGCGAGTGGACGGACGCGCCGTTCCACCCGGAGGCGTTCACGGTGAACATCGGCGACCTGATGGCCCGCTGGACGGGCGACCGCTGGCGCTCGACGCGCCACCGCGTCCTCCCGCCGGCGGCGACGGCGCCCGACGAAGACCTCGTGTCGTTGATCTTCTTCTACGAGACCGATCACGACGCGCGGATCACGTCACTGGCGCCGCCGCTGGGCACCCGGACCTACCCCGAAGTGATCGCGTCGCAGTACCTGAAGGAAAAACTGGACGCGATCACGATGAGCTGATTCTCAGACGCAGATCTGCTTGGCGATCGCGGCCGGGACGCTTTCGCACATTCCCCCGGTGCCGCCGCGCTGCAGGATCCACTTCCCGTTCCGGTGGGCGAACAGGACGCTGCCGCCGTCGATGTCGTTGGTGAAGTGCGCGAAAGCCCACGGCTCGGCGCATTTGATGCGCTGCAGCCCTTTGCTGTCGACGACCAGTGCGGCAGCCGCTTTCTTGTCCGCCTTGAGCGCGGCCTCCAGCGCGGCTTTGGTCGCCGAAGCACAAGCGTCCACCGGTTCAGCCCCCTTGGCCGGTACCGGCTCGGCCACCTGCGCAGGCGCGGCCGCCCGGGTGGCCGTCGTCGCCGTCGCCGTGGGGGTTGCCGCGGGGGTTGCCGTGGCCTGTCCGCCATCCGGCGGGTTCTGCTGACCGGTGCACGCCGACAGAAGGAATCCCGCCGCCACCACAATTCCGGCCCCGGCTCCGGCGCGCGCGAAACGACCCCGTGCATTCATGGTTTTCCCCCTGCGTCATTGACGGTCCCTCACCGTCTTTACTGCCATCAAGACGCGCCGCGGTATTACCGGTTGTCCGGCCGTTCTAACGGTCGGATCACGGCGCCGGTTCGGCGCAGACCGTCCGGTTGCGGCCCGCCGCCTTCGCGCGCAGCAGCGCTGCTTCCGCGGCCAGCAGCGCTTCGTCGAGGAGGCCGGGCGAGCAGCCCGCCACGCCGATCGACACCGTCACCCCGACGAACTGCGGGCCGTCGCCCGAAGCCTTCAGCGCCACCAGCGTCGAGGCGATCCGCAGGCGGATGCGCTCGGCGATCGCCATCGCGTCGAAGGCGCCGGTGCCGGGCAGCAGCACGGCGAACTCCTCGCCGCCGGAGCGGCCCACGAGATCGGCGGCCCGGACCTCGTCGCGCAGGGTGCCGGCGACCGCGCGCAGGACGGCGTCGCCGATCCGGGCGCCGTAGCGGTCGTTGAGCAGGCGGAAGTGGTCGAGGTCGAGCAGCAGCACGGCCGGGCCGGCCCCGCCGGGGCGGTCCAGCCGGGCCTCGGCGGCACCGCGCCAGGACGCGGCGGTCAGCACGCCGGTGCCCGGATCGAGGGTGACGTGGTCGCGGCGGCCGCCGCCCAGCCCGCCGCGGTGCAGCACGACGGTGGCGCCGGCCAGCACCGGGACCAGCAGCGGCGCGGCGGCCGCGGCCCAGGCGAGCGGGAGGCCGAAGGCCGTCATCGCGGCGTCGAAGGCGTACCCGGCGGCGGCTTCGCGCGGCCGGCGCGGCCCGTCGGCGCCGGTCACGAGCGCGGCGTTGACCGCGAGGAACACCAGCCCGGCGACGGTGAGCAGGAGGACGGTCCGGGTGCCGAGGACCTCGCCGAGCGGCCGGACGCCGGTCGCGGTGAGGAAGGCGCCCGCGACGAGACCGGCCAGCGCCGTCGCCGCGGCGCCGAACACCTGCCGGTGAACGGGTTTTCTGCGGACCCGGAACCACTGGTGCAGCGCGGAGAGCACGACCAGCGCGACGGCGAGACCGGGGCGGAGCACGAGCACCCCGGCGAAGATCCACGGCGTGTCGACACCGGGGCCGAGGAGGGTCTCCTCGCGGTGGCGTTCGACCGGCCGCGCGAGCTCCGCCGACACGAGCATCCCGGCCGCGAGCAGCGCGAACGGTGTCAGCATCGCGGCGACTGGCGGGAAGCGGAGGGCGGCGAGCACGACGGCGGCGACGGCGAGAGCGTCGATCCCGACGAGGTACCAGACCTGGCCGCGGCGCGGCAGCCGCCACAGCGCCCACCGCCGCAGGGCCCAGCGGCGCAGAACGAGGGCGGACAGGAACCGGCCCGGGGGGCGTTCCCCGCCGGCGGCGACCGTGGAATCCCCCACCATTTCGGCAAAGTAGCCGGAATGCGGGCCCGTGTCGATCCGCCTTCAGGGGAATTTAACACGGTCGCGAGCTCCGGGCACCGTGGGTCATTTTCCGACCGATGGAGGGTTGACACGCAACATTGGTCTAGTCCACTGTGTGATGGCACACAGCACTCCTCCCGGGTTGATCCCGCCGCCTCAAACCGGAGGTGCTCCACCTGCGCGTTTCGGAGGACCCCCATGCTGCTTCGTTCATCGCCGATCCGCCCACAGTCACGGCCGAAGACCTTCGTAGCGACGGTTGCTCGTCGCTCGGGGGGCGGCCTGCTTTTGGCCGGATCGGCGAAATCAGTGCGCCGTCTCCTCACCCTCGCAGCCGCGGCTTCGGCCGCGCTGGCGACGACGGTCGGGCTCGCCCCGCAGGCCATGGCCGCGGCCGACCCCGTGCTCGCCTCCCCGTACCTGTACCAGTGGGGCGGGCAGACCAGCCCGACGGCTGCAATGTCCGCGACCGGTGTGAAAGCGTTTACCCTCGCGTTCGTCCTCTCGGACGGCTCCTGCAACCCCAAGTGGGACGGCAACCGGTCGCTGACCGGCTCCGACAAGACGATGATCCAGAACATCCGCAACGCGGGCGGGGACGTGATCCCGTCCTTCGGCGGCTGGTCCGGCACGAAACTGGGCTCGAAGTGCACGTCGGCCTCCGCGCTGGCGGGTGCCTACCAGAAGGTGATCGACGCCTACGGGCTCAAGGCGATCGACCTCGACATCGAGAACACCGACGAGTTCCAGAACAACACGGTGCAGGACCGCATCCTCAACGCGGTCAAGCTGACCAAGCAGAAGAACCCGAACCTGAAGGTCGTCATCACCATCGGCACCACCACGACCGGCCCCGACTCGTGGGGCAAGCGCCTGATCAACCAGGCCAAGGCGATCGGCGCCCCGGTCGACGTCTGGTCGGTCATGCCGTTCGACTTCTCCAGCGGCGGTGACATGGCCGCGCACACGAAGTCCGCGGTCGACGGGCTGAAGAACCAGCTCAAGACGACGTTCGGCTGGAGCGACGACACCGCCTACCGGCACAGCGGCCTCTCCTCGATGAACGGCAAGACCGACAACGCGGGCGAGACGGTCACGGTCGCGAACTTCACCTCCATCCGCAGCTACGCGGCCGGCCACCACCTGGCCCGGTTCACGTTCTGGGCCACCAACCGCGACTGCAGCGGCGGCGGCGAGTGCAGCGGGATCAGCCAGGACAAGTACGCCTTCACCAAGATCGTCGCCGGCTACACCGGCTGACCCACCGGACCCGTAGTGGGGCTGTCGGGGGCCCTCTCACCGGCATCGGGGTCGGTGAGGGGGCCTTCGCGGGTCAGCGCCGCGGCCCGCCCGGGTAGGGCGCGCAGTAGTACGGGGAGCACTGGTAGGGGTTCCAGGTGACCGGCGGCGGGCTCGTCTTGGTCGTGGACGTGGACGTGGGCGGCGGCGGCAGCTCGATCGTGACGGTCGGAGTCGGGGTGGGCGTCGGCGTCCGGCGCGCGTGCATCACCGCCGGCGACGGCGTGGTCGTCTCGGTCGGGACGGCCAGCACGGTCGAGGACGGCACGGCGGTGGCCGGCTGCAGCTGCGGGAACTGCGTGGAGCCGGGCACGGAGTCCGGCCGCGTCGCCAGCACGACGACCAGCCCGCCCAGCACGACGATCACCACCGACGCCAGCGCCACCCGCGCCGCCCCACGCGGCCCGGCTTCCGGCTCGACGTCCCGGCGCGCCGCCAGCTCGGCCGCCCGCGAGCCCGGTTTGCGCGGCCGCGCCCCGGTCTGCTTGAGCAGCTCGTCGACCGTGACCCGGTCCCGTCGCCTGCGCGCGCTGCGCGTCATGCACGACCTCCACCCGATTCCCCCACGCCGCGCTCGCCCGCGACGCATGATCCCGGTGGATAGTAGAAACCCTTGCGGCAATTGTAAACGCGCTGATCGCCGCGCTCTCGTTACCGTTTCGAGACAACCGGATCGGCTTTCCGGCCGTAGTCGTCAACGAGCGGCGAACCGCCGCCGCTCGACACCCTCGGCCCCCACCTCAACGCGCCACCAACCGCCGCCGCAGTGCGGTCACCCGGCGGGTCACCGGGGTGAACTCCGGCAGCTTCAGCAACGCCAGCAACCCGAACGGCACGGCCATCCCCAGCAGCCCCTGCACCGGCAGCTTCACCCACGCCCCCGGGATCACCCCGAGCGACGCGGGCACGGCGCGCCCGGCGAGCACCGCGGCCACCACTCCCAGCCCGCTCACCGAGAGGGTGATCAGCCCGACCCGCAGCGACCGCTTGCTGCGCAGGTGCCCCAGCCGGACCCACAGCCAGACCTGGCCGAGGACCGCCCCGACCACGAACCCGGCGCCGTTGACGAGCATGACGCCGTAGACGACGTGCTCGCCGTCGAGCAGCCCGCGGCAGAGCAGCAGCAGGGGGATCTTCACCGCGGTCATCACGAGCATGATCAGCGTGGGCGTGCGGGCGTCCTTCATCGCGTAGAACACCCGCAGCTGCAGCATGACCAACGCGAAGGGCAGCAACCCGACCGCCGACACCGCCAGCGTCTGGCCGAGCCGCTCGGCGTCGTCGAGGGTCCCGCGGCCCCAGGTGAAGATCGCGATGCCGATCGGCGTGCCGACCACCGCCAGCACCGCCGAAATGGGCACGAAGAGCACCGTGGACATGCGGGAGGCGAGCGAAAGGTCGCCGACCAGGGACACCGTGTCGCCGTCCGCGGCGGCGCGGCTCATCCGCGGCATCAGCGCGGTCAGCAGCGAAACGCCGAGGATGCCGTACGGGAGCTGGAAGAGCAGGGACGCGTAGCTGTAGGCCGTCACGCCACCGCTGTTGCCGCCGGTCAGCACGCGGGTGGTGATGACGAACCCGACGTGGCTGACGACGACGTAGCCGAGGATCCACGCGGCGAGCCCGCCGAACTCCTTGATCCGCGGGTCGAAGCCCCAGCGCCAGCGGAACCGGAACCCGGTGCGCAGCAACGCCGGGATGAGCACGACCGCCTGCGCGACGATGCCGAGCGTGGTGCCGAGGCCGAGCACGAGCAGCTTGGGGTCGCTCATCCGGACCGGGTCGAGGGTCAGCTCCCCCGGCACGAACGCGAACACCACGAGCGTGCCGGTGACGACGACGTTGTTCAGCACCGGCGCCCAGGCCGGCGGGCCGAAAACGTTCTGCGCGTTGAGGATGGCCGAGAGCAGCGCGAACAGGCCGTAGAACAAGATCTGCGGCAGCAGCAGGTACGCCAGCGCGGTGGTCAGCCCGGAATTGGCGGTCTCGGACGATTTGTCGACGTAGAGCGCGGTGAACAGCGGGGCAATCGCCACCGCGACGGCGGTGCCGACGGCGAGCAGCACCAGCGCCATCGTGATGAGCCGCTGGGTGTAGGCGCGGCCGCCGTCGGGGTCGTCGTGCGAGCGGACCAGCAGCGGCACCACGACGCTGGCCAGGACGCCGCCGAAGAGCAGCTCGAAGACGATGTTGGGCAACGTGTTCGCGACGGTGAAGGAGTCGTTGACGACCCCGGTCCCGACCACGGCGGCGAGCAGCAGCTTCGCGACGAACCCGGTGACCCGGCTGACGGCCGAGGCGACCGCCATCCGGCCGCTGGAGCGGGCCAGCGACGAGCCGGCACCCTCCCCGCGCCCGGCGCTGACCGGCGACGCGGGCGGCCGCGCGACGATCTGGCCGGCGAACTCGTCGTAGGCGCGCCGGGAGACGTCGGGGTCACGGGTCGGCCAGTGCGGGCCCCGCAGCTCGCTCGGGAGGAAGACCGTCGCCTCGTTGTCCATCGGTGGGGGGTGCTCCGCCATGGGGACAAGACTGCCAGGTCAGCGGCACGTGCGGGAGACCGAACACCTGTTCGCCGGCACGACGCTGCGTGACAGCGACCGGGAACTCAGGCCGCGACGGTGATCGCCAGCGCGGCGCGCCCGGCGTCGGTCAGCTCGGCGGCCACCTTCCCGGTGCCGCCTTCGACGGCGGGCCGCAGGTAGCCACCGTGGGCAAGGGCGTGCGCGGTGATCTGATCGCAACAGGCGAATCCGTCGACGAAGAGGTCGGGCTCGCAGCTGCACGACATCTGCGCGCGCCCGGCGGCCACCGCCTTCAGCATCGCCATCGCGCGGTGGGTGAGCTCGACTCCTGAACCGGACACCGGACTGCCTTCCTCGTGGGTCGCTACAACCAGTTATTCGCCCATTGGGCCGATTGTGTTACTTACGGCACTATGACGCTTGGGATGCGGTCGAGGTTCCGTCCGGTCACGGAATCGCCGCGTTCAGTCCCCGGCCAGCCGCAGCTCCAGCGTCCGCGCCCATTCGCGCACGATCTGGCGCCGCCGTCGGGTGTCGTCGGTCAGGAGGTTGGCCAGGCCGAGCCCACGGGCCAGGTCCAGGGTGGCCTGGACCAGCTCCCGCACCCCCGGGCGGGACTCGTCGACGCCGAGGAGTTCCACCGTCACGCGGTGCGCCTCGCGGCCGACCCGGGCCTCCAGGGGCACCAGCACGTCCCGCAACGCCTCGTCGGTCGCCGCCACCGACCACAGCTGCAGGGCCGCGCGGAACAGCGGGCCGGTGTACAGGTTCAGCACCATCTCCACGACGCGCTCGATGCGGGACGCCCCGCTCGGCAGGCCGGCCGCCTGGGCGCGCAGCTCGTCGATCTGGGCTTCGCCGAGCAGGTCGACCGCCGCCACCACGAGGTCCTCGCGGGCCGGGAAGTGGTGCTGGGCCGCGCCGCGGGAGACACCCGCCCGCTCGGCGATCCCGGCCACCGTCACGCCATGCCAGCCGCGCTCGCCGAAGCTGTCGAGGGCGGCCTCGACCAGCCGCCGCCGCGTGGTGCGGCTGCGCTCCTGCTGGGGTTCGCGGACGCCGGTCAAGCCGGGTCCACCCAGAAGTCGAGCTGCAGGTCTTCCTCCGCGGTGTCGCCGACGCGGTACTGCGCGAAGTCGGTGACACCTTCGGCGCGCAGCACTTCGTCGTCGAGGAGGAACCGGCCGGTGACCTCCCGGCTGGGCTTGGTCAGGATCGCGTGGGCGGCGTCGGCCATGATCGCCGGCGTCCGGCTCCGCGAAGCCAGTTCCGCGCCGACGACGTTGCGGATCGCCGCGGTGTCGATCGTGGTGCGCGGCCACAGGGAGTTGACCGCGACGCCGTCCTTCTTCAGTTCCGCGGCGAGCCCGACGGTCACCAGGCTCATCGAGTACTTGGCGATGCTGTACGCGAGGTGCCCGGCGGTGAACCACTTCTCGTCGAGGCTGATCGGGGGCGACAGCGTCAGGATGTGCGGGTTCGCGGCGTTCTTCAAATGCGGAATGGCCAATTTGGACAGCAGGAACGTGCCGCGCGCGTTGATGTCCTGCATCAGGTCGTAACGCTTCATGCTGACCTGCTCGGTCGGCGTCAGGTCGATCGCGCTGGCGTTGTTCACGACGATGTCGATGCCGCCGAACTGCTCGACGGTCTTCGCCACGGCGGCGGCGACACCGTCGTCGTCGCGGACGTCGCCGAGGATCGGCAGCGCGTGGCCGCCCGCCTTTTCGATCGCTTCGGCCGCCGTGTAAATCGTGCCGGGCAGCTTCGGGTGCGGCTCACCCGTTTTGGCCAGCAGCGCGACGTTCGCGCCGTCTTTCGCGGCCCGGAGCGCGATCGCCTCGCCGATGCCGCGGCTGCCGCCGGACATGAGAATCGTCTTGCCGTCCAAAGTAGACATATCGGCTCCTAGTAGGACTTCGGGAGGCCGAGGCTGTGCTGGCCGACGAAGTTGAGCACCATCTCGCGGCTGACCGGCGCGATCCGGCCCAGGCGCACCGCCGTCACCAGCGTGCCGAGGCCGTATTCGGTGGCCAGGCCGTTGCCGCCGTGGGTCTGCACGGCCTGGTCGGTGGCCCGGATGGCGACCTCGGCGGCGGCGTACTTCGCCATGTTGGCCGACTCCCCCGCGCCGAAGTCGTCGCCGGAGTCGTAGAGCGACGCCGCCTTCTGTGTCATCAGCTTGGCCAGTTCCAGCTCGATCTTGATCTCCGCGAGCGGGTGGGCGAGGCCCTGGTGGGCGCCGATCGGCGTGCCCCAAACCTGGCGCTGGTTCGCGTAGCCGACGGCCTTCGACAGCGCGTACCGGGCGATGCCGAGGGAGAACGACGCGCCCATGATGCGTTCGGGGTTGAGGCCCGCGAACAGCTGCGCGATCGCCGCGTCCTCCTCCCCGACCAGCGCTTCGGCAGGCAGGTGGACGTCGTCGAGGAACAGCGAGAACTGGTTTTCCGGCGCGACGATGTCCATCGGGATCTTCGTGTACTCGAAGCCCTCGGTGTTCGCCGGCAGGATGAACAGCGCGGGCTTGAGGCGGCCGGTCTTCGAGTCCTCCATGCGGCCGACGACGAGCACCGCATCGGCTTCGTCGA
This sequence comes from Amycolatopsis mediterranei, assembly GCF_026017845.1. Taxonomy (NCBI): domain Bacteria; kingdom Bacillati; phylum Actinomycetota; class Actinomycetes; order Pseudonocardiales; family Pseudonocardiaceae; genus Amycolatopsis; species Amycolatopsis mediterranei. The sequence goes on along the minus strand of NZ_CP100416.1, from coordinate 3,185,297 downwards.
CGCCGGAGATGTAGACCTTGCGGCCGTTGAGGACCCAGCCGCCGCCGTCCCGCTTCGCCGTGGTGGTGATCTTGTGCGAGTTCGACCCGGCATCCGGCTCGGTGATCGCGAAGACCATCCGCTTGGTGCCGTCGGCGATACCCGGCAGCCACTGCTTCTTCTGCTCTTCGGTGCCGAACCGGGAGATCACGGTGCCGCAGATCGCCGGCGAGACGACCATGAGCAGCAGCGGCGAGCCCGCGGCGGCGAGTTCTTCGAGGACCGCGGCGAGGTCGGCGATGCCCGCGCCCCCGCCGCCGTACTCCTCGGGGACGTTGACGCCGAGGTAGCCGAGCCGGCCGGCCTCGTCCCAGAGTTCGTGCGTCTTCTCGTCCGCACGGGCCTTGCGGGCGTAGTACTCGTGCCCGTACTTGGCGCCGAGTTCGGCGACGGCCTTGCGAAGCGCGATCCGCTCTTCCGGCTCGATGAAGTTCATCGCGTTCATTCTGCTTCTCCCACCACAGCTAGGATCGTGCCCACTTCGACCTGTTGGCCCACGGTCACCGGCAGCTCGGTCACCACGCCGTCGGCGGGGGCGGCGATCCGGTGTTCCATCTTCATCGCCTCGAGCCACAGCAGCGGGTCGCCGGCCTTGACCGGATCTCCGGCCTGCACGGCGAGCCGCACGACCGTGCCCGGCATCGGCGCGACCAGCGACCCGGCAGCCAGAGCGGCGTCGGGATCGGCGAACCGTGGTGCGGCCGTCAGCGCGACCGAACCGAGCGCGGAGTCCACATAGGACAAGTCGTCGTGACGAGCGACGTCGAACGTGCGCCGCACGCCGTTCACCTCGATCACCACCCGCCCCGGCTCCGCCGACACCAGCTCGCCTTCGAACCCATCGGCACGGAGGCCGTCCCGCGTCAGCGAGTAGACCACTTCATACTCGCGATCCGAGACGGTGAAGACCTTGCGCTGCCCGGCCGAGCGCACGTTGCGCCAGCCGCTCGGCAGCCTGCTCTGGGTGGTGGCTCGCGCCCGGTTGCCCGCCGCGTCCGCCAGCGCCGCGGCGAGCGCGGACAGCCGTTCGGTGTCCTGAGTGGCCAGTGGCGCGGCCAGGGTGTCCAGGCCGTGACGGTCGAAGAACGCCGTGTCGGTCTCCCCCGCCAGGAAGGCCTCGTGCCGCAGGATGTTCACCAGGAGGTCGCGGTTGGTGACGACGCCGTGGATCTTCGTGGCGGCGAGGGCCTTGGCGAGCCGCCGGGCGGCTTCGGCGCGGGTCGGCGCCCAGGTGATCACCTTGGCGAGCATCGGGTCGTAGTGGACACCGACGACGGACCCGCTCTCGAAGCCGGAGTCGAGTCGCAGTCCGGGCCCGTGCGTGAAGGACCGGTCCACATCGGGCACTTCGAACGTGTGCAGAGTCCCGCTTTGCGGCTGCCAGCCCGCCGCCGGGTCCTCGGCGTAGAGCCGGACCTCGATGGCGTGGCCCACGGTGGGCGGTGGGTCGGCCGGGAGGCGCTCACCCTCGGCGATCCGCAGCTGCAGGGCGACCAGGTCGAGGCCGGTGACGTTCTCGGTGACCGGGTGCTCGACCTGCAGCCGGGTGTTCATCTCGAGGAAGTAGAACCGCCCGTCGGGCCCGGCGAGGAACTCGACCGTGCCCGCACCGACGTAGTCGATCGCCTTGGCGGCCTTACGCGCGGCCTCGAACAGCTCCTCGCGCATGGCGGCATCGACGAACGGCGACGGCGCCTCTTCGACGACCTTCTGGTGCCGGCGCTGGATCGAGCACTCCCGCTCCCCCACCGCCCACACCGTGCCGTGGCGATCAGCGAGCACCTGGACCTCGATGTGCCGCCCGGTCTCCAGGTACCGCTCGCAGAAGACGGTCGGGTCGCCGAACGCCGATCCGGCCTCCGCACTGGCGCCTTCCACGGCCTCGGCCAGTCCGTCGAGCGAGCGGACCACGCGCATCCCGCGGCCACCACCACCGGCGGACGCCTTGACCAGCAACGGCAGGTCGTCCGAAGTCACCGAAGCCGGGTCCAATTCGGACAGCACCGGCACCCCGGCCGCGGCCATCAGCCGCTTCGACTCCACTTTGGAGCCCATGGTCTCGATGGCCTCGGGCGGCGGCCCCACCCAGGTGAGCCCGGCGTCGAGCACGGCCCGCGCGAACGCGGCGTTCTCGGACAGGAAGCCGTAGCCGGGGTGGACGGCGTCGGCACCGGCCTCGGTCGCGGCCTTGACCAGCAGCTCCGCCCGCAAGTACGTCTCGGACGGCGCGTTGCCGGGCAGCCGGACGGCCGCGTCGGCCTCCAGGGCGTGCGGCGCGGCCGCATCGGCGTCGGAGAACACCGCGACCGTGCCGATCCCGGCGTCGCGGCAGGTGCGGAAGACGCGGCGGGCGATCTCGCCGCGGTTGGCGACCAGCAGGTTCTGGATCATCGCTCGCTCACATCCGGAAGACGCCGAAGCCCTCGGCGCCCTTCACTGGTCCATTGTGGATCGCGGATAGGCTCAGCCCCAGCACGGTGCGGGTGTCGCGCGGGTCGATGATGCCGTCGTCGTAGAGCATGCCGGAGAGGAACATCGGCATCGACTCGGCTTCGATCTGCCCTTCCACCATGGCGCGCATGGCCTTGTCGTGCTCCTCGTTGTACTCCTGGCCGCGGCTCTCGGCGGCCGCGCGGGCCACGATGGACAGCACGCCGGCCAGCTGCGCCGGGCCCATCACCGCCGACTTCGCGCTCGGCCAGGCGAACAGGAAGCGGGGATCGAAGGCGCGGCCGCACATGCCGTAGTGGCCGGCGCCGTAGGACGCTCCCATGAGGACGGACAGGTGCGGCACCTTCGAGTTCGAGACGGCGTTGATCATCATCGCGCCGTGCTTGATGATGCCGCTCTGCTCGTACTCCTTGCCGACCATGTAGCCGGTCGTGTTGTGCAGGAACACCAGCGGGGTGTGGATCTGGTTGGCCAGCTGGATGAACTGCGCGGCCTTCTGCGACTCCTCGCCGAACAGCACGCCCTGGGCGTTGGCCAGCACGCCGACCGGGTAACCGTGGATGCTCGCCCAGCCCGTCACCAGCGACGAGCCGTAGAGCGGCTTGAACTCGTCGAAGTCGGAGCCGTCGACGACGCGGGCGATGACCTCGCGCGGGTCGAAGGGCACCTTCAGGTCGGTCGGCACGATGCCGAGCAGGTCCTCGGCGTCGTAGAGCGGCCCTTCGTAGTCCGGCTTCGGCGAAGGCCCCTGCTTGGTCCAGTTGAGCCGCTTGACGATGTTACGGCCGAGCCGGATGGCGTCCTGCTCGTCGACGGCCAGGTAGTCGGCCAGGCCCGAGGTCCGCGCGTGCATTTCGGCGCCGCCGAGCGACTCGTCGTCGGACTCCTCGCCGGTGGCCATCTTGACCAGCGGCGGCCCGCCGAGGAACACCTTCGCGCGCTCCTTGACCATCACGACGTAGTCCGACATGCCCGGCAGGTACGCGCCGCCCGCGGTGGAGTTGCCGAAGACCAGCGCGATCGTCGGGCAGCCCGCGGCCGAGGCCCGCGTGATGTCCCGGAAGATCCGGCCGCCCGGGATGAAGATCTCCTTCTGGGTGGGCAGGTCCGCGCCGCCGGACTCGACGAGGTTGATCGACGGCAGCCGGTTCTGCGCGGCGATGTCCGCGGCCCGGAAGCTCTTCTTCGTGGTCCACGGGTTGCTGGCGCCGCCCTTGACCGTCGGATCGCTGGCCGAGATCAGGCACTCGACGCCTTCGACGACGCCGATCCCGGTCACCAGACTCGCGCCGACGCGGTAGTCGGTGCCCCAGGCGGCCAGCGGCGACAGCTCGAGGAACGGCGAATCCGCGTCGAGGAGCAGCTCGATGCGTTCCCGCGCGAGGAGCTTGCCGCGGTTGCGGTGCCGCTCGACGTACTTCTCGCCGCCGCCGGCGACGGCTTTGGCGTGCTCGGCGTCGATCTCGGCGAGCTTCTCCAACATCGCCTCGCGGTTCGCGCCGAACTCGGCGGCTCGCGTGTCCACTGTGGATCTCAGTGCAGTCACGAGGTGTATCCCAATCGCTTCGCGGCCAGGCCGGTGAGGATCTCGGTCGTGCCGCCGCCGATGCCGAGGATCCGGACGTCGCGGTAGTGGCGCTCCACTTCGGACTCGCGCATGTAGCCGAGCCCGCCGTGCAGCTGGACGGCCTCGCTGACCACCCATTCGGCGGCCTCGACGGCGGTGTTCTTGGCGAAACAGGCTTCGGCGATGACCTCTTCACCGGAGACGTGCCGGATCGCGGCCTGCCGGGTGTAGGTGCGGGCGACGTCGATCTTCCGCGCCATTTCGGTGAGCTTGTGCTGGACGACCTGCCGCGAGATGAGCGGGCGGCCGAACGTCTCGCGCAGCCGGCACCAGTCCAGCGTCAGGTCGAGCGCGCGCTGGGCGTGCGCGTACGCCTGCACGGCCAGCGAAAGCCGTTCGGTGACGAACTGGGTGGCGACCTGCGCGAACCCGCTGTTCTCGGCGCCCACCAGGTGCTCGACCGGCACCCGGACGTCCACGTAGGACAGTTCGGCGGTGTCCGAGCAGAGCCAGCCCATCTTCTCGAGCTTGCGGCTCACCGTGAACCCCGGTGTCCCGCGTTCGACGACGATCAGCGAAAGCCCGTGGGCACCGTCACCGCCGGTCCGCACGACCGTCGTCACGAAGTCCGCGCGGCACCCGGAGGTGATGAACGTCTTGGCGCCGTTGATGACGTACTCGTCGCCCTCGCGGACGGCGGTGGTCCGGATCCCGGCGACGTCGGAGCCGCCGTCTGGTTCGGTCACGGCGAGCGAGCCGATCTTGTCGCCTTGGAGCGCGGGGCGCACCCAGCGTTCGATCTGTACCGGATCGTTCGCCTCGGCGATGTGCGGTACGGCGATGCCGCAGGTGAACAGCGACGCGAAGAGCCCGCCGGAACCACCGGCGTAGTGCATCTCCTCGGCGACGACCAGGGCGTCGAGGTAGTTGCCGTCGCCGCCGCCGATCTCTTCCGGGAAGGCGACGCCGAGCAGGCCGAGGTCTCCGGCCTTGCGGTGCAGGTCGCGCGGCAGCTCGCCGTCGCGCTCCCAGTCGTCGAGGTGCGGCAGGACTTCCTGCTCGACGAACTTCCGCACGGTCTTGCGCAGTTCCGCCCGTTCGGGCGTCCGGAAGGGATCGGTCACAGGAGCACCTCGGGGACGTCGATCTCCCGCGACCGCAGCCACTCACCGAGCGCCTTGGCCTGCGGATCGAACCGGGCCTGCGACGCGACACCCTCGCCGAGGAGGCCTTCGACGACGAAGTTCATCGCCTGCAGGTTCGGCAGCAGGTAGCGCGTCACCGGCAGGTCCGCGGTCTCGGGCAGCAGCAGCTTGAACTCGGCGACGGTCAGCCGGTGCACCAGCCAGCGCCACGCCTCTTCCGACCGCACCCAGACACCGAGGTTGGCGTTGCCGCCCTTGTCGCCGCTGCGCGCGCCGGCGATCGTGCCCAAGGGCACCCGCCGCACCGGCCCGTGGCCGAGGGGTTCGGGCAGGGCCGGTTCATCCACTTCGGACAGGTCCTGAGTGGACATGGAAGGCGCTATGTCGACACGCATCCCGTCCGGCAGCACGGCGACGTGCGGGACTTTCGCGGAGTCCACATAGGCCGCGGTGTAGACGCCGTACGGCGAGGCGTCCGACGGCGGCGCCGTGACGTGGAACCCCGGGTAGCTGGCCAGCGCGAGTTCGACGGCCGCGCCGGTGAACGCACGTCCGGCGACCTTCGGGTCGGCGTCCTTGACGGCGACGTGCAGCAGCGCACTCGCGGCCTGCTCGGTGTCGGCGTCCCGGTGGTCGGTGCGAGCGAGCGTCCAGCGGACGTCGGCCGGCGGCCGGTCCTTCATGGACGCTTCGAACTGTTCCCGCACCAGCGCGGCTTTCGCCTCGATGTCGAGTCCGGTGAGGACGAACGTCGTCTCGTTGCGGAAGCCGCCGAGGCGGTTGAGGGCGACCTTCAGCGTCGGCGGCGGGGCTTCGCCGCGGACCCCGGAGATGCGGACGCGGTCGGGCCCGTCTTCGGCCAGGGACAGCGTGTCGAACCGCGTGGTGACGTCCGGTCCGGCGTACCGCGCTCCGGTGATTTCGTACAGCAGCTGCGCGGTGACCGTGCCGACGTTCACCACCCCGCCGGTGCCGGGGTGCTTGGTGATGACGCTGGAGCCGTCGGCCTCGATCTCGGCGATCGGGAACCCGGGCACGCCGAGGGCGTGCTCGGTGAAGAAGGCGTAGTTGCCGCCGGTGGCCTGGGCACCGCATTCGATGACGTGCCCGGCGGCGACCGCGCCGGCGAGGGCGTCGAAGTCGTCGCGGGCCCAGCCGTAGTGCGCGGCGGCCGGCCCGACGATGACGGAGGCGTCGGTGACGCGCCCGGTGACGACGACGTCGGCGCCCGCGTTGAGGCACTCCGCGATGCCCCAGGCGCCGAGGTAGGCGTTGGCGGTCAACGGTTTGCCGAGGTCCAGCGCCTCGGCCCGCGCCACGAGATCATCGCCTTCGACGTGCGCGATCTTGACGTCGAGACCCAGTTTCCCGGCCAGCTCACGCAGCGCGTCCGCGAGCCCCGCGGGGTTCAACCCGCCGGCGTTGGCGACGATCTTGACGCCTTTCTCCTGCGCCAGACCGAGGTTTTCCTCCATCTGCCGCAGGAACGTCTTGGCGTAGCCGCGGGTGGCGTCCTTCATCCGGTCGCGGCCGAGGATGAGCATGGTCAGCTCGGCCAGGTAGTCGCCGGTCAGGACGTCGAGAGGGCCGCCGGTGAGCATTTCGCGAACCGCCGAGAACCGATCGCCGTAGAAGCCCGAGGCGTTGCCGATGCGGTAGGTCATGCAAACTGCCCCGGCTTGCGGCCGTCGCCCGGCGGCCCCGCGAAGGCCTGCGCGATGCCGAGCCATTCCTCGACGTCGGCGCCGTGGGCGGCCAGATCGGTGTCGGCCGGGTGGCGGCGCTGGGTGACGACGAGGCAGAAGCCGAGCGCGGTGCCGGTGAGCTTCTGCTCGGCGTCCTCGGGGCCGAACGCCCAGGTGGCGCCGTCGGGTGCGGTGAGCTCGACGCGGAACTCCTCGGGCGGCGGCGCGAGCGAGTGGAGCTTGTAGGCGAAGTCGCGGGTCCGGGTGCCGAAGCGGGCGATGTGCCACAGCCGCGCGGTGGGCTCGCGGGTCAGGCCGAGCGCGTCGAAGACGTCCTGGCCGTGCGCCCAGGTCTCCATCATCCGCGCGGAGGCCATCGAAGCGGCGCTCATCGGCGGCCCGTACCAGGGCAGCTTCTGCCCCTCGGGGACGGCGGCGAGGGCTTCGGCGAGCAGTGCGCGCCCTTCGCGCCAGCCGTCGAGGATTTCCCGCGGCGGCCGCTGCGCCCCGGCCGCGGCCCCGTCGTCGACGTAGGTCTCCCCCGCCTTGAGCAGCTCTTCGACCTCGGCCTGCCAGTCTTCCGGGTGCGCGGCCGCGATCAGGGCCTTGCGATCGGTCCAGGCCAGGTGCGCGATCTGGTGCGCGATCGTCCACCCTTCGGCCGGTGTCGGCCGCGCCCAGTCCGCCGCGGGCAGGTTCGCCACCACGTCGTCGATCGTCCGTGTCTCCGCGTCGAGATCCCCGAGGATCACGCCGAGATCCGCCATCGCCCGCCTCCTTGCGTCCGGAAGCCAGCGTGGCACCGGGGCGGAGAAAAATCAAGCACGCCTGATTGTTTCGACCCCTGGGCACCCGAGAGACACCAGGCCTGAACCTCCGTCAGCTCGGCCCGGATCTAGCGGCGCTCCAGGGAGAACCGGCGGAGGACTTCGAACGCACGGCCGCGATCAGCTCTCGATACCCTCCGATCGCGGCTCAGGTCGTCGATCAGATCGATGATCGTGACCCGGTCCAGGTCGACGTGGCCGACAGGGTCCACCCGGAAGTCTTCCGAGGTGTGCGTCCGGAGGTCCACCGCGTCCGGCAGCCGCGCGTGCTCGCCGAGCAGAAAATGGGCGAGCAGCTCCGCCGCGTCGACTCGGGCCGCACCCGTCACGCTCCGGTCGCCGATGAAGTCGATGAGGGTGCGAACCGCGGCGGCCCGGTCCACGGATCCCTGGATGCCTGCGACGAAGACGCGGGCACGGTCACCGAGAGAGTGGTCGCCGACCAGGGAGTTCACCGCGTCGGCTCCACGACGGCCACCGGTTTCGAGCATGATCTCGAGGATCCGGAGCCGTCCGTCGTCGTCGAGCGTCGTGTCCCGGACCAGGGACTCGAGCAGTTCCATCGGGTGGTACTCCCCCATGGCGGCCAGCATTTCGACCGCGCCGATCCGCACGTTGTGGTCACTCAGGTGCTGCGTCGCGATGCGTTCGAGCTCCTTCAGCGCTTCCTTGTCCCCGTGTTCGGCCAACGCACCGGCGGCGCGGATCCCGACGTGGGGATCGATCGAAAGGTCCGAGGCCAGCTTCGACAACGCATTCTCCGCCTTGGAACCACCGTGCTTGACCAGCGCCCGGACCGCCTCCTCGCGCACGTAGACCGGAAGGTCCGCGGCCCGGGCCAGTCCGTCGAGCAGTTCGATCCCGCGCACGTCGCCCGCACCGGCCAGAACGCCGGCGGACCGGACCCGCGAGTACCCGCTCATCCTGGTGTCCAGGGCGAGTTCGGCGAAGAGATCCGACGCCAGCGCGGCTTCGTGGCCGCGCAGGGTCATGACCGACGCGACCCGTTCCCGCCCGGCCAGCGTGGCGTCCCGGGCGAGATCGGCGAGCAGGCGGGAAACGTGGTCCGGATCCAGCGACTCGACCCGCGCCGCCAGGGTGGCCCGCATCCGCGAGCCGATCGACTTGTTTCTCGCCAGCTCGTCCAGCAGCCCGACCGCGGCGGTGACATCGACGTCGAGGTCGACGACCGCCTCGGCCGCTCTGGCCCGCACGGCGGGGTGGAGGTCGGCGTCGCGGGCGATCGAGCGCAGCCGGCCGAGCGCGTCCTCCGCACCGATGGAAGCCAGCAGGCGCAGGGCCAGGAAAGCGTTTTCGAACCGCTCCTGATCACTTCTCACCACTCCTCGAGCGCGCCGGGGAGGTGCAGGATTCGAGGTGGTGCCCAGGACCCGGACCAGGTCCACGAGCTTCCTCGCCATCGCCAGGACGACACGTCGCGGAACATCGGTGCCGAGGCGGAGCAGCACGGCGATGAACCCGCACCCGGACAAGCCACCGCGGTCGACCAGCCGGAGCAGGTAATCGGCGACCGCCTCCTGGACTTCGCCGCACTGGTCGAGCACGAACCCGGTGAACGAGGTGTCCACCTCCGGCGGCGGCGGGACGCGCCGGCCGAGAACCCGTTCGACGAGGGAGACGCGACGCTTCCTCCCGAAGAGGACGGCCAGCGACTCCAGGCAGGCCGGCGCCGATCGCGTCGCATGGGTCGCGGCCAGGAACTCCTCGACCGTCTGGTGGAAGAACGACAATTCCCCGCCGCGCAGGATCACCAGGCCGCTGCGCAGCAACAGGCTTTGCAGGTACTCGCGCCACACGGTGGCCGGTACCCGGTGGGGACACGCGGCGCCGGGCAGCCCGGAGATGATGTCCAAGACCGAAGCCGGGCAGCCGCCGCGCAGCTCTGCCGCCGACCGGCAGATCAGTTCGGGCAGGCGCTCGAGGGTCCGCCAGCCCTCCGCCAGCGCGTCGTCCCCGTAGCGGGCCAAGCCGGCCCGCACCTGGGCCTGAATACCCGACAGGTCCCCGCTCTCCATTCGCCGGGTCAGCTGCTCGACGTACTTGCGGTAGATTTCGCCGCGGCTGGCGGGCAACGGAGCGTCCGGGTTCGCACCATGCAGCTGGCAGAGCAGCGCCGCCATCAGCGGCGTCCTGGCCAGTCCGAACACCCTGGTCCGCCGCACCGCGCTCGCGAACCGCTCGGCCACCCGGTCGGGATTCGCGAGTCCGAGGACCCGGAACCAGTCGGCGGAAACGCGGTTCAGGTCCGACCAGGTGAACGGTTCCAGCTCGTACACCGGAGCCTGTGCGCCGAGGACGGCGAGCTCCCATTCGGGCAGGGGACGGGTGGCAATGACGAACCGGTACTGGCGCCCGCGGCTGCCGTCGGAGATCTGCTCCAGCGCGGCCAAGAGGTTCCGGCGGGCGACCGGGTCGGTGATTTCGTCGAGTCCGTCGACCATGACGAGCCACGGCACGTCTTCGTACGGGCACTCCTTGAACAGCGCGTCCGGCAAATTCTCGAGCAGGCCGAAACTGCTCAGTTCGGCGGTCGCCGCCTCCGCGAGCGCCGCCGCCAGCGGTTTGCCCGACAAGGCGGCCGCGGGCACCAGGATCGGCAGCGGAGTTTCGAGCCCACCCGCTTTCCTCGCCTCCACCGCCCGGATCAGATGGGTGCGGAACAGGCTGGTCTTGCCCCCGCCGGGGGTGCCGACGACCACGCAGAGGCGATCCCTGTCCAGGATCTCTTCGGCGGACATCCGGTCCGAGACACGCCGCGGCGGTGGCACGGACGTCCACGAAGCCGCCTCGCCGACCAAGGCGGAGACCGGCCCCACGAGTTTCCCGGGCGCCGCCGACCGCGTGCGCGGTTGCCCCACCCGCACCCGTTGACGAACGTAGACCTCGGTGAGCGGCGGCGTGTTCCCTGGCAGCACACCCGGGTACGGGTGTTCTCGAGCCGCCCGGACGGCGGCCGCGATGTAGTCGTCGATCAGGGAGTGGGCCGGACTGCCTGCCGGGTCGGCCCCCGCCCGGCTCCTGGCGGATCGGCCGGGCTGGGCGGCCTCCAGCAGATCGGCCCAGTATCGCTCGGCAGGAGCGGTGACGCCGGCCTGTTCGCTCCAGACCCGTACCAGCGCGAAGACGGCGGCCAAACTGCCTGCCGATGGCGTTTTGGTCTTCGAAAAATCTTCTGCCAGCCAGTCGCTGAGCCGCTGCCCCCGGAAATCGGCGATGAGATACGGCGATTTGCGCAGGATCCGTTCGGTTTCGTCTTGCGACAACGGACGGAGTCCGGCTTTGCGGCGCGCGGCGTCGGCCTTACCCCTGAGAGCGCGCAACTCGTCGTACAAACGCCGCTCACTCCGCGTAGCGATGTCTCCCTCCCCGCCGCCATTCCTCCCCCGCAGCGGGTGAAATCTCCACCCGAAGCAGCGTGCAGCGTAGCCCACGAACTGCCCGCTTCACCCGTTCGATACCCCCGACTCGCCGGAGCTGACGAAGGGTCTCCCCACCGCCCCACCACCGAGGAGGAACCCATGCACAACCGGAAACGCGGATGCGACGAGAACGCGACAACACCAGAGCAGATCGGCGCCCGCTCGGGCGAAGAATTGCACCGGCGTGCCACGAACGCCGGTTCTCCGGTGCTCGCCCGGGTGATCGGTCTTGCCGTCACCGGCGACCGGGAAACCTTTGTCAGGATCGTTTCGCTGTTCATCCTGGTGGTCGGCGCCGTGGTCCTGATCGGCACGGTGCTTCCCTGGCTCGCCGCCGCCGCAGCCGGCGGCAGTTCGGCCTGGACGGCCCGCCGGGCCCGCCGCCGGGCCGGCACGGACGACGCCGACCCACTATTGACATCTTGCCAGTAATGCCGGACTGCAATAGCTTCGTCGCATGGCCGACTACGCCGAGATCACCTACGCCGTCGCGGACCGGATCGCCACGGTCACGCTGAACCGTCCCGAGGCGCGCAACGGCTACACGATCCGGATGGCCGACGAGCTCGGTGCCGCCATGGACCGCGCCGATCGCGACGAGGATGTCCGCGTGGTCGTGCTGACCGGGGCCGGGACGGACTTCTGCGTCGGGGCCGACCTCTCGCAGGGCGGCTTCGACTTCGACCCCGCCACCGGCCCGGACGCGGCGTGGCAGGAGCCCGCCGGCCGGTGCTCGAAGCGGATCTTCGCCATGAACAAGCCCGTGATCGCGGCCCTGCACGGCGCCGCCGTCGGGGGCGGCGTCACCATCACGCTCTCGTGCGACTACCGGCTCGCGTCGGAGGACTCGCGGTTCGGCTTCGTCTTCACCCGCCGCGGCATCTACCCCGAAGGCGCGTCGGCGTGGTTCCTCCCGCGGCTCGTCGGGATGGGCACCGCGCTCGACTGGATGATCAGCGGGCGCGTCTTCTCCGCGGCCGAGGCCCTCGAAAAAGGCCTGGTGCACAAGGTCTTCCCCATCGGGACCGTGCTCGACGAAGCGCAGAAACTCGCGAAAGAGATCGTCGAGAAGACCGCCCCGGTGTCGGTGGCGGTGACCCGCCAGCTGCTCTACCGGATGGCGAGCGCCGAGTCGCCGTTCCCGGTGCACGAACTCGACTCGAAACTGATCGGCGGGCTCGGCGCGAACCCGGACGCCGTCGAAGGCGTGCTCTCGTTCCTGCAGAAGCGGCCGCCGTCGTTCGGCATGCGCGTCGAGAAGGACCTGCCCGACTACCTGCCCTGGCTGGAGAAATGACGTCGTACCCGCCGCCGCCCTGGAACCTGGTCGCCGACGCCCACGTGTCGATCTGGCGGGTCCCCGCGCGCGACGTGCACCCGGGCGCCCTGGCCCTCGCCGGGTACACCACCGTGTTCACCGCCTGGATCGCCTACCGCGAGCCCGGGCAACTCGCCTACCACGAGCTGCTCGCCGCCGTCCCGGTGCGCGGGAAGCGGACCACGTGCACGATCACGCAGATCTGGGTCGACTCCGCAGTCTCCCTCGCCGGCGGCCGCGAGCTGTGGGCCATCCCGAAGGACCTCGCCGCCCTGCAGTTCACCGACCGCACGTACACCGCGGCGACCGGCGACGACTGGATCGCCACCGCGGCCTTCACGCCGAGGCCGGGCCTGCCGCTCGCCCTCCCCGGCCGGTTCGACGTCCTCCAGGACCGCGACGGCACCCCCGTGCGAACGCCGGTCGGCGCGAAGATCCGGCCCCGGCTCGCCGCGGCCGACTGGACGGTCAACCCGGGCGGCCCGCTCGGCTACCTGGCCGGCCGGCGCCCGTTCGTGAGCCTCGCCCTGCCCGGCAGCGAGCTGGTTTTCGGGGCTTGAGCAGCACCTCTGGGTGATCACGTAACCCCGCCAGAGTGAACTCATGACACGCCATCTGGGGTACCGCGCGGACCCCGACCCCAACATGTAGTCTCTGGGAACCGGCAGCCCCCAGCGACGGGGAGACCGCTGCAGAGGGCGGCCGGGCAGCTTTGGAGAACCTGCAGCGCACGGTCGTTTTCGGCCGTGCGGCGATCGAACGCGCCCATTTTTTCGAGAGCACAGTGGAGACACGCATGTCAGTCGAAACCGGTCAGCGGCCCTCGGCCGCCGACACACCCACCGCGATCCGGGTCATCCGGCGGGACGGCAGCGTGTCGCCGTTCGACGCCGGGAAGATCTCGGTCGCGCTGACCAAGGCGTTCCTCGCGGTCGAGGGCGGCGACGCCGCCGCGTCCTCCCGCGTGCACCACGTCGTCGCCGAGCTGACCCAGCAGGTGGAGACCACCCTGCTGCGCCACGCCGGCCCCGAGACCGCCCTGCACATCGAGCAGATCCAGGACATCGTCGAGCTCGCCCTCATGCGCGGTGAGCATCACAAGGTCGCCCGCGCCTACGTCCTCTACCGCGACGAGCGCGCCAAGGCCCGCGAGGCCGTCAAGCCCGCGACGACCGAAGCCACCCTCAACGTCAAGGGCACCGACGGGGTCCTGCGCCCGCTCGACTGGGCCCGCGTTTCCCACGTCGTGGGCGAGGCCGTCGCCGGCCTCGAAGACGTCACCGCCGAGCCGGTGCTGGCCGAGGCCAAGCGCAACCTCTACGACGGCATCAGCGCCGACGAGCTGGCCCTGGCCCAGATCATGGCCGCCCGCGTGCTGGTCGAGCAGGAGCCGAACTACTCCTACGTTTCCGCCCGGCTGCTGCTGGACAAGCTGCGCGGCGAGGCGCTGAGCTACCTGGCCGGCACCCCGCGCCTGGCCAGCCAGGACGAGATGGCCGCCGAGTACCCGGCCTACTTCCGCGCCTACCTGCGCCGCGCGATCGAGCTGGAGCTGGTCGACGCCGAGCTGCAGCGCTTCGACCTGGACAAGATCACCGCCGCGATCCGCCCCGAGCGCGATCTCGACTTCGGCTTCCTCGGCCTGCAGACGCTGTACGACCGGTATTTCCAGCACCACGACGGCACCCGCTTCGAGCTGCCGCAGGCGTTCTTCATGCGCGTCGCCATGGGGCTGGCCATCCGCGAAGGCGACCGCGAAGCTCGCGCCATCGAGTTCTACGAGCTGCTCTCGAGCTTCCACTTCATGGCGTCCACGCCGACGCTGTTCAACTCGGGCACCACGCGCCCGCAGCTGTCGTCGTGCTTCCTGACCACGGTGGACGACGACCTGGACTCGATCTTCCAGGCCTACAAGAACAACGCGCTGCTGGCCAAGTACTCGGGCGGCCTCGGCAACGACTGGACCCCGGTCCGCGGCCTCGGCGCGCACATCAAGGGCACCAACGGCCAGTCGCAGGGTGTCGTGCCGTTCCTGAAGATCGCCAACGACACCGCCGTCGCGGTCAACCAGGGCGGCAAGCGCAAGGGCGCGGCCTGCGCGTACCTCGAGACGTGGCACGTCGACATCGAGGAATTCCTCGACCTGCGCAAGAACACCGGTGACGACCGCCGCCGCACCCACGACATGAACACCGCGAACTGGGTGCCGGACGAGTTCCTCCGCCGCGTCGAGGCCGACGCGCAGTGGACGCTGTTCTCGCCGAACGAGACGCCGGACCTGCACGACCTCTACGGCAACGAGTTCGCCACCCGCTACCGCGAGTACGAGGCCGCCGCCGACCGCGGCGAGATCAAGGTGTTCCGGCGCGCCCGCGCGGTCGACCTCTGGCGCCGCATGCTGACCATGCTGTTCGAGACCGGCCACCCGTGGATCACCTTCAAGGACCCGTGCAACCTGCGCTCGCCGCAGCAGCACGTCGGTGTCGTGCACTCGTCCAACCTGTGCACCGAGATCACGCTGAACACCAACAGCGAAGAGGTCGCGGTCTGCAACCTCGGCTCGGTCAACCTGCTCAAGCACGTCACCCCCGAGGGCCTGGACACGAAGCGCCTCGAGAAGACCGTGCGCACCGCCGTCCGCATGCTGGACAACGTGATCGACATCAACTTCTACACGATCCCGGAGGCGCGCCGCTCCAACCTGCGCCACCGACCGGTCGGCCTGGGCATCATGGGCTTCCAGGACGCGCTGTTCGAGATCGGCGTCCCGTTCGCCTCCGAAGAGGCGGTGAAGTTCGCCGACGTCTCCATGGAGCACCTCTCCTACTACGCGATCTCGGCGTCGACCGACCTCGCCGAGGAGCGCGGGCAGTACCAGTCGTTCGAGGGATCGCTGTGGAGCAAGGGCATCCTGCCGATCGACTCGCTGCAGCTGCTCATCGACGCCCGCCAGGGTGACGGCCTCGACGTCGACACGTCGTCCACTTTGGACTGGGCGCCGCTGCGCGAGCGGGTCAAGACCGTCGGCATGCGCAACTCCAACGTGATGGCGATCGCGCCGACCGCGACGATCTCCAACATCTCGGGGGTCGGCCAGTCGATCGAGCCGCTGTTCCAGAACCTGTTCGTCAAGTCGAACATGTCCGGCGACTTCACCGTCGTCAACCCGCACCTGGTCCGTTCGCTCAAGGCGCGCGGGCTGTGGGACGAGGTCATGGTGTCGGACCTCAAGTACTTCGACGGCAGCCTCGGCCAGATCGACCGCGTGCCGGACGACCTGAAGGCGCTGTACGCGACGGCGTTCGAGATCGAGTCGAAGTGGATCGTCGACGCCGGTTCGGTGCGCCAGAAGTGGATCGACCAGGCGCAGTCGCTGAACCTGTACATCGCGGCGCCGAGCGGCCGCAAGCTCGACCAGCTCTACCGCTACGCGTGGCACAAGGGCCTCAAGACCACGTACTACCTGCGGGCGCAGTCCGCGACGCACGTGGAGAAGAGCACCCTGCGCGGCACCGACGGCAAGCTGAACGCCGTCTCGGCGACCCCCGCCCCGGCGGCTCCCGCCGCGGCTGCCCCGGCCCCCGCGCCGACGCCTACGCCGGCACCGGCTCCCGCGCCTTCGCCTTCGCCGAAGCCGGAGCCCGACGTCGACTTCGTCGCCACCGAAGGCGCCGCCTGCCGCATCGACGACCCCGACTGCGAAGCCTGCCAGTAAAGGAATCCCTGCACAGATGACCAACGTGGAGACGACGGACGCGACCGGCCTCGGGGAGATCGAGGTCGGCGCCGCCCGGATCAACGTCGACGACAAGCGCATGATCAACGCGCGCGCCGACGTCAACCAGCTGCTGCCCATGAAGTACAAGTGGGCGTGGGAGAAGTACCTGGCCGGCTGCAACAACCACTGGATGCCGACCGAGGTCGCCATGCAGGCCGACATCGCGCTGTGGAAGTCCCCGGACGGCCTCACCGAGGACGAGCGGCAGATGCTCAAGCGCAACCTGGGCTTCTTCGCGACCGCGGAGTCGCTGGTGGCCAACAACATCGTGCTGGCGGTGTACCGGCAGATCACCAACCCCGAGTGCCGCCAGTACCTGCTGCGCCAGGCGTTCGAGGAGGCCGTGCACACGCACACCTTCCAGTACATCTGCGAAAGCCTCGGCCTGGTCGAGGGCGAGCTGTTCAACATGTACCGCGAGGTTCCGTCCATTTCGGACAAGGACGCGTGGGCGCTGAAGTACACGCAGAACCTGGAGAACCCGGACTTCGAGACCGGCACGCCGGAGGCCGACCAGGCGTTCCTGCGGGACCTCGTCGCGTTCTACGTGATCTTCGAGGGCATGTGGTTCTACACCGGCTTCGCGCAGATCCTGTCGCTGGGCCGCCGGAACAAGATGGTCGGCATCGCCGAGCAGTACCAGTACATCCTGCGCGACGAGTCGATCCACCTGAACTTCGGCATCGACTGCATCAACCAGATCAAGATCGAGAACCCGCACCTGTGGACCGAAGAGTTCCAGGCCGAGGTGCGCGGGATGCTGAAGGAAGCGTGCGAGCTGGAGGTCAAGTACGCGCGCGACACGATGCCGCGCGGCATGCTCGGCCTGTCGGCCCAGTTGTGCGAGCAGTACATGCACTTCGTCACCGACCGCCGCGCGCAGCAGATCGGGCTGGCCCCGATCTTCGGCGAGACCGAGAACCCGTTCCCGTGGATGTCCGAGGCGATGGACCTCAAGAAGGAGAAGAACTTCTTCGAGACCCGCGTGATCGAGTACCAGTCGGGCGGCGCCCTCGACTGGGACTGAGCTCCCGGTGCACCCGGCCCCGCCCTGGTTCGCCAGGGCGGGGCCGCTTCACGTCGTGGCCACCCGGGCCGCCAGTTCCGCGTCCAGCGGGCTCATGTCCGCGTCGACGGGGTCGCCGGGCGGCCACCAGCGGAAGCCGAGCCCTTCGTCACTGAGGGTCAGCCGGGGCGCGGTGGCGAGCTCGGTCCGGTAGACGGCGAGGGATTCCCGGCGCGCGGGCTCGGCCAAGGCGAACTCGGCCACCGCGGCGAAGGTCAGCGCCACCCCGTGGATGCCGGTTTCCTCGGCCAGTTCGCGCACCGCGGCTTCGCGGCACGTTTCGCCGGGCTCGCGCACGCCGCCGGGCAATTCCCATTGCCGTCGACGCCGGTCGAGCATCATGAGGACGGCGCCGGCGTGGACGGCCACCACCAGAGCCGCGGGCAGCGACGGCAGCTCCCGTTCCGCGAGCGGGCGCACGGCGAGCAGCACGTTGCCCGCTCGATCGCGGAGGGGAAGCACGGCCACGCCGCCATTGTCACCCGTCAGTAGGCGTAGCGGCGCACGGTTTCCGGGTGGATCACCAGGCGCACCAGGTCGCCCTTCAGGATCGCCTCCAGATCGGCCGCGCGCACCGGGTCGTCGAGGTCCCAGTACCGGGGCGCCAGGCGCGCAGCGAGGTCGTGGGCGCCGTCGGGTTCGATCGAAACCCGGCCCGCGACCGACACCCAGCGCTCCCGCTCCCCCACCGGCGCCGCGACCACGATCGACGCCCGCGGGTCGCGGCGCGCGCGGCGCACCTTGAGCGCGTCCGGTTCGCTGAACAGCTGGATCAAGCCGTCGCCGGTGGCCTCGAACCACACCGGGCGGGGCTGGGCGGTGGACACGGTCAGGAAGCCGTGCAGCGGGCGCTGGAGGAACTCGAGGTCGTCGGGAGTCATGGCGGTCATGAGATCCAGTCAACCGGAATCAGCACCGTTTCGCCGACGGCGCCGCCGGGCGTACTCGACCGGTCTCCCCGGCCCGCGCCTGCTGCACGCCGAACCCGCGGCGCCCAGGACGGCCGCCAAGCGGTTCGCCGAGCGGGTCGGTGAACCGCCGCTGCATGGCACTCGCCGCGGACTGCCGGGCGGCCGGGCGCGACCGTCCCGGAGGTGGCCCGACCGACCCGTTCGGCTCCGGCGCGGCGTTCGACCGGGTCCGCGGCGCCACGCCCGGCACGGACCACCCGAAAAGAGGGCCGCCGAGGTGTTGTCAGACCGTCAACAACGGTGCATCGTGGAGGGTAGCCGACCTCGACGGGGAGATGGTCACTTTGCCGGGCACCGTGAGCCGAGCCGCCGAAGCGCTGCGCGAACGCGTGCCGACGCTGACCGCGCTCCCCCTGCCGCCCAAAGTCGACGAGCGCTGGCTGCGGTCGCGCTGGCCCGTCGAGGAACTCGCCACGCCGCCCGCCGGCAGCGGCCTCAAGCCGGTGCTCGGCGACGCCGGACCGCCGGTGGTCGGGCACATGCTCGAGATGATGCGCTTCGGCCCGGCGTTCGGCCTCCGCCGGTACGAGCTCTACGGCCCGGTGTCGTGGACCGGCGGGTTCGGCCGCCGGATCGTCGCGCTGTCCGGGCCCGAAGCCACGCAGATCGCGCTCGTCAACAAGGACAAGGCGTTCTCCCAGGAAGGCTGGAAGTTCTTCATCGAGAAGTTCTTCGAGCGCGGCCTGATGCTGATGGACTTCGGCGAGCACCACCTGCACCGCCGGATCATGCAGGAAGCCTTCACGCGGCCGCGGCTGGCCGGCTACGTCGGCGAAATGGGGCCCGCGCTGCGCGAAGGCGTCGCGAGCTGGGGCTCGAGCGAGCGGCCGCGGCTGTACTGGGCGCTCAAGCAGCTGACCCTCGACGTGGCGACCCGCGTGTTCATGGGCATGCGCAGCGGCGACGACGCGGCCCGGATCAACCGCGCGTTCGTCAGCTCGGTGCGGGCCGGCACCGCCTTCGTGCGCTTCCCGGTGCCGGGCGGCCGCTGGTCGGCCGGGCTGCACGGCCGGAAGGTCCTCGAGCGCTACTTCGGCGAAACCCTGCCCGCCAAACGCCGTTCGGGCGGCGACGACCTGTTCGCCGCGCTCTGCCAGGCCACCACCAAGGACGGCGACCGGTTCTCCGACACCGACGTCGTCAACCACATGATCTTCCTGATGATGGCCGCGCACGACACGACGACCATCACCAGCAGCGCCATGGCCTACTACCTCGCCAAGCACCCGGAGTGGCAGGAACGCGCCCGCGCGGAGTCCCTGGCCCTGGGCGACGACCTGCCCGACATCGCGGCGCTGGAGCGGCTGGAGACCCTCGACCTCGTGATGAAGGAGGCGCTGCGGCTGGTCGCACCGGTGCCGTCGCTGACCCGCCAGACCGTCAAGGACACCGAGGTGCTCGGCCACTACATCCCGGCGGGCACCCTGGTCGGCGTCTCGCCCACGGTCAACCACTTCACGCCGGAGTGCTGGACGAACCCCTTCGAATTCGACCCGGAGCGCTTCGCCGAACCGCGGCGCGAGGACAAGTCGCACCGGATGGCGTGGATGCCGTTCGGCGGCGGCGCGCACAAGTGCATCGGGCTCCACTTCGGCAGTCTCGAGGTGAAGTTGCTGATGCACGAACTGCTGCGGGCGTACCGCTGGTCGGTTCCGGAGAGTTACACCGCGCGCTGGGACTACGTCTCCCTGCCGGTGCCCGCGGACGGTCTGCCGGTCCACCTGGCCCCCCGCTGACCCCGCGCCCGTCCACCACCGCATACACTAGGTAACGAAAAGTTACCGTTTGTGGAGATTCGTTCACTCGTTCAGCCGGTAGACACCCTGTCACGCACATGATGGCGTGGCATCGATCGTGGGCGAAGGCTGCCTGGTGTGGCTTCATGATCCCCGACACCGTGTCCGACCTGGCCATACCTGTGCGTGAAGAGGTGGAGTGTGCCTGAACCCGGTGCCGCGTCAGGGCTACTGGACGTGGCGCGCCGGTGGGCGGCGACGTTGGCCGACACCAAAGGAGTAACGCTTCCCCCGGAGGAGCTCGAGGCCCTGCTGCTGGAGGTCGCGAACGACGCGGTCGACCAAGCGGGCTCGCAGCACGACGGCGCCCTGCTGCGGTTCACCGCGCTGTACGCCGCTTCGCCGATGGGGATCGCGCTGGCCGATCCCGACGGCGGCATCGTGGAGGCGAACCTCGCGCTCGGCCAGCTACTGGGCTGCTCGCCGGATCGGTTGCGGGGCAGGCACATCACCGACCTCGGCTCCACCGAGCACGACGTCTCGCGGCTCGAAGCGGGCTTGGCGCAGGTGCGCACCGGCCGCGACCGCTACCAGGAGCGGATGCTGCTCGACCACACCGAAGACGGGCAGCTCTGGACCGACGTGACGCTCGCCCGGCTGCCCGGCGACCGGCCCGGCTCGATCTACCCGGTGCTGATGGTGTCGGACGCCAACGAGCTGCACCTGCTGCGCGAGCGGCTGCTGCACCAGAACGTGCACGACCCGCTGACCGGGCTGCCGAACGCGTCGTCGTTCACCACCAAGCTCGAAGCCGCGCTCGGGGCCGGCGCGCACGACGACATCGCGCTGATCTACCTCGACGTCGACGGCTTCAAGGTGATCAACGACGGCCTCGGCGCCGGGGTCGGTGACCAGGTGCTGCGCGGGGTCGCGAACAAGCTGTCGGCGGTGTTCACCGGCCACCACGACGGGTTCGTCGCCCGGCTGTCCGGCGACGGCTTCGCGGTGCTGCTGCGCGGCGAGCTGGCGGCGACCGAGGTCGTCGGGCTGGTCGAGCGCGCCCTGGAGGACCTCAACGAGCCGATCTACCTGGGCGGCCACGGCATCGGCGTCAGTGCGAGCGCGGGCATCGTCGTGCGCGCCGCGGTCGAGGGCGGCGCCGCGGAACTGCTGCGGGCGGCGGAGATCGCGCTGCACCGGGCCAAGGAGGCCGGCAAGGCGCAGTGGATGCTGTTCGACCCGGACCTGGACGCCCGCGACCGCGGCCGCTACCAGCTGGGCGCGGTGATCGCCGGCGCGCTGGAGAACGGCGAGTTCTCGCTGGTCTACCAGCCGACGGTGAAGCTGTCCCGGCCGGACGAGCTCGCCGCGGTCAACGCCGGGCTGCGGTGGAACCACCCGGAGAAGGGCGAGCTCGGCTCCGACGAGTTCTACCCGCTGGCCCAGACCACGGGCATGACGGTGCCGCTGGGCCGCTGGCTCCTGGCGGAGTCCCTGGCGGCGACGGCCCGCTGGCGCACGCACCTGGGCGACGCGGCACCGGACGTCTGCGTGCGCCTCCCGGCCCGGCTGGCGATCGACCCGGACCTGGTCCTGCTGGTGAAGGAGCAGCTGGACAAGCACGAGCTCCCGGCGAGGGCACTGAGGCTGTGCACGGACCGCGACTCGATGCTCGACCCCCGCGGCGAGGTCCTGGACTCGTTGGCGGTCCTGGCCGACCTGGGTGCCCAGCTGGTGCTGACGATCTCGGGCTCGGCGGACCTGGAGCTGATCCCCCAGCACCGCCTCCCGGTCCGCCACGTGATCCTGTCGGGCCCGGTGGTCGACGCGCTGGACACGGACGTGCCGGCGGAGTCCGACCTGCGGCACCTGACCCAGCTGATCACCCGCGCCCGCGAGCTGAACCTGCGGGTGGGAGCCGAGGGAGTCCGCACGCACGAACAGGCGGCCCGCCTCCGCCAGCTCGGCGTGATCGCGGCCCGCGGCCCGTTCGTGGCCGATTCGGCAACGGGCGACGAGGTCGACGAGATGATCGCCCGGCATCCCCGAACTTGAGCGACGAAACCACCCGCCGGACCAGGCGGCCCTGAACCGAGCGCCCGACCACAGAACCCCACCACCCGCCCTACACCTCCCCGCCCCTCGTCCCAGCCGCAGTCAGCACCGGAGAGCCGGGGTCAAGGGTGAGCTTGCTCATCGCGAAGCGACGCCGAAGGCGCCCTTGAGGCCGGCTCTCCGGTGTTGAACAATCGAAGACGAGGAGCGGAGAACAACCAAGCCGGCGAAGCGATGGCTCCGAAGACCGGGCAGGATGGGTTCTGCCGCCGACGAGAAAGGACGTCCATGGACGCCGGAGACCTCGCCCCCGACTTCACGCTGCCCGATGACCAGGGGCAAGAGCGCACGCTCTCGGACTTCCTGGCCACCGGGCCCGTGGTCCTGTTCTTCTACCCGGCCGCGATGACCGGGGGCTGCACCGCCGAGAGCTGCCACTTCCGCGACCTCGCCGCGGAGTTCGCGGCGGTCGGCGCGCACCGCGTCGGGATCAGCCCGGACGCCATCACCAAACAGCGGGCCTTTTCGGCGGTCAACAGCTTCGACTACCCGCTCCTGTCCGATGTGGAGGGTGAGGTCGCGAAGCAGTTCGGCGTGTGGCGGAAACTGCTGCCGATGCACACCAAGCGCGCCACCTTCGTGATCGGCGAAGACCGGAAGATCATCGCGAAGATCAAGAGCGAGCTGAACTTCACCGTCCACGCCGACGAGGCGCTCAAGGTGCTGCGGGAGCGGAACAAGGTGTCCTAGCGAGCCGCCACACGTGGTTGGTGCCCGCGCACGCCGGGGCCAGCGGCTTCTCCGCCGGTTCCGAGCGCACCCGGGTGAAGCCGAGGCGCGCGGGCACCGCTCCACTTCGGACGTTCCGCTCGTCGTGCTTGATCTCGACGTACCCGGCGCCGAGGCGGAACGCCTCCTCCGTCAGCAGCGTGACGGCCCGGGTCATCAGGCCGCGGCCGACGAAATCACGAGCGAGCCAGTAGCCGATTTCGACGCCGTCGTCGCGGCACACCACGCCGATGCCGCCCGCCACCTCCGAGCCCAGCCGCACAGCGTATGAGTACGCTTCGCCGCTCTCCCAGTGATTCGCGGTCACCCGGAGGAACTCCGCCGCGTCGTCGTCGGTGTACCCGTCGGCGACCCAGATCAGGAACGGGCTCAGGTGCGCCAGGGAGCCGCTGACGACGGCGGTCAGCACGGGCCGGTCGCCCGCGTGCCAGCGGGTCAGCGTCAGGTCACCGTCGCGGTAGGTCTCGGCCGGGGTTTCCATGCGGCTCATGGTGCCCCGGCCGGGACGTCACGCGCGAATCAATTCACCACGATGCCGGGCGGGACCTCGGTGTCGTTCTTCAGCGCGTCGAACAGCTGCTTCGACTTGGCCTTGTCCCAGTTCTCCGCCGACCCGCTGGTCACCGGCACCGTCGTCGTCACCACGCCGCCGGAGGAGATCCCGCGCATCGCGATCGCCAGGCCGGCGAGGTTGTGCACGTGGTCGCCGGAATCCATGGTCAGCGCGTCCGGTGCCGAGGACAGCAGCGGGAAGAAGTCGAACGGGTTCAGCAGCGTGCCGGGGCTGGCGATCTCGCTGACCAGCGCGCCGATGAACTTGCGCTGGTTGGCGACGCGGTCGAGGTCCGAACGCGGCGTCGCGTCGCTGTGGCGCATCCGGACGAAGCCCAGCGCCGACCGGCCGTCCAGCGTCTGGGGGCAGCCCGCCTTGATGCTGATCCCGGTCACGGTGTCGTTCATGTCCTTGTCGATGCACATGTCGACGCCGCCGATCGCGTCGACGATCTTGGCGAACCCGCCGAAGCCGATCTCGGCGTAGTGGTCGATGTGCAGGCCGGTGGCGCCTTCGACGGTCTGCGCGAGCAGCTTCGGGCCGCCGAGCGAGAACGCCGCGTTGATCTTGTTCTTGCCGTGCCCGGGGATCGAGACCTGCGAGTCGCGCGGCAGCGACAGCAGGGTCGGCTTGGTGCTGTTGTCCGGCAGGTGCGCGACCATGATCGTGTCGGTGCGCTGCCCGCCGCCCGCCGCGGCGACGTCGCCGGTGGCGAGCCGCTCCTCGTCCTGCTCGGTCAGGCCTTCGCGGCTGTCCGAGCCGACGATCAGCCAGTTGGTGCCGGACGCGGCCACCGGGCGGCCGGAGTAGTCCTCCAGCGCGTCGACGCGCTTGATCGAGAACTCGAGGTACACCCAGACGCCGGCGAGGAACACGACGAACACCAGCACCAGGGCGCCCAGGACCTTGCCGATGCTCCAGCGACGCCGGCGCGGCGGCCGGGACGGCGGGTAGTCGTCCCCGACCGGACGCCGGGGCGGGTCCTGCGGCGGCGGGGCGTACTCGGGCTCGCGGCTGTTCATCGGGCGGGTGCGCTCGTCGTACGGGCTGCGGCCCCGCCCGGGCAGCGGCATCATCTGCGCGCGCTGGTGGTCCCGGGAGCGGCCGCCAGGCGGCCGGGGCGGCGGCATCCGGCGCCCGCCGTCGTCGCCACGGTACGTCATCACCATCACCCAATCCCGATCCGGACAAAACTCTCGTCGTCAGTACAGCGCACGTCCTCGACAAGAGGACGTGCGGCACCGGGGTCGGGTTGCCGCGACGGGTTACCGGCCGGTCGCCTCGTAGCCGAACTGGTGGACCTTGAGGTACCCGGACCGGAACCCGGCCTCGGAATAGGCCAGGTAGAACTCCCACATCCGGCGGAAGACGTCGTCGAACCCGAACCCGGCGATGTCGGCCCAGCGGTGCAGGAACCGTTCGCGCCACCACCGTAGCGTGTGCGCGTAGTCCTGGCCGAACTCGCGCATCCCGGCCAGCTTGAGCCGGGTGTTCGCCTTGACGCCCTCCTCGATCGAGCGCACCGACGGGATGAGGCCGCCCGGGAAGATGTACTTGTGGACCCAGCCGTACGCGCGTGACGCCGCCATCATCCGGTCGTGGTCCATGGTGATGGCCTGCAGGCCGAACCGCCCGCCGGGCCGCAGCCGGTCCCCGATCGTGGTGTAGAACGCCGGCCAGTAGGACGCGCCGACGGCCTCGATCATCTCGACGCTGACCACGGCGTCGTACCGGCCGCTCGACTCGCGGTAGTCGCACAGCTTCACTTCGACGCGGTCGGAGAACCCGGCCGCCGCGATGCGTTCGGTGGCCAGCGCGCGCTGCTCCTCCGAAATGGTCAGCGACGTCACGTGCGCGCCGCGGGCCGCGGCGCGGATGGCGAGTTCACCCCATCCGGTACCGATTTCGAGGACTTCGCTGCCTTCGCGGACGCCGGCGTAGTCGAGCACGCTGTCGATCTTGCGGTGCTGCGCGGCGGTGAGGTCGTCACCGGGGCCGAACAGCGCCGAGGAGTACGTCATCGACTCGTCGAGGAAGGCGCCGAACAGGTCGTTGGACAGGTCGTAGTGGCGGTGGATGTTCGCCCGCGCGCCCTCGAGGGTGTTCTCCTCGGACGGCGGCTGCGTCCGCTCGGCGATCCGGCGGAACTTCTGCAGCACCGGCGGGACGAGCGTGGCCATCCGCTCGGCGAACGGCGTGAGCACCTCGGCCAGGTCGGACGCGGTCCAGTCACCGGCCATGTAGGACTCGCCGAAGCCGATCTTGGCGTCGACGCCGAGGCGGTGGAAGAACGCCTCGGGGCGCAGGATCCGCATCTCGGGCGCCTCCCGGCCCCCGGCGCCGAGCACGGTGCCGTCCGGGAAGATCACCCGGACGTCGAGCGGGCGGACCGCGCGGCGGAACAGCGCCGCGGCGATCCGCGCGCGCAGCGCGGAGTGCGGTGGGGTGGCCAGGCCCGGCCACCGGGTCCCGTCCGGGACGTCCCGGGCCGACGCCCGGTCAGCGCTCGAAGTGGTGGTCACGGGTACTCCCTCCGGCCGGCCAGGTTCGCCGGTGATCGATCGTAGTCGCCGCACCCCGGCGGCGCGTTTCGCCGAATGCCCTGTTCGGGGCACTTTCACACCGGTATCCGCAGCCGGTCGGGCCCGGTCGCGGCCCACGCCCCACGGAGGGTCCCGCCGTCGTCGCCGGCGAGCAGATCCAGGGTGAACGCCAGCGTCAGCCGGGTCCAGACCCGGGCGCGGCGCAGCATCGCGTGGCCCTCGTTGGCGATTTCGAACCGGGCGACCCGGGCGGCGACGCGCGCGGCCCGTTCGGCGTAGGCGTGCGACTCCGCCGGGCTCGTCATCCGGTCGCGAGTGCCGTGCACGACGAGCACCGACTTCCCGGCGACGGCCTCGACCGGCTCGCCCCGGGGCGTCCACGGCGCCAGGGCGCAGACGCCGCGCACGGCGGGGTCGTCGGCCACGCGCAGCGCAACCCGTGCCCCCATCGAGTGACCGACCAGCACGACCGGCAGGCCGGGGTGGTCTTCGCGGATGCGCTCGAGGGCCCAGCGGGCGTCGCCGACCGGATCCTCGGCGGGCGCGTTCCAGCCGTAGCGGCGGTTGCGCAGCAGCCGCACTTCGACGCCGTGACCATCGGGGCTCCGCCCCGAGCCGGGGGCTCCGCCACCCGGAACCCCCGAAAAGCCAGTGTTCCCGCGGCCGGCCCGGTGCAGGGCCCGCGCGATCGGGACCATCCTGACGTAAGCCAGCTTCCAGGGCGGCACCGTGCCTGTCCCCTGCTCCGCGCCACCGTGCAGGACGAGCACGACCGCCCGGGTCCGCCCCCGCGCCGGCCACACGGACACCGCCGGATCCACCTCGCCCACCCGCGTCCTCCCGTTTCCCGCCTATTCCCCCGTGTCGGGGTCAACCTCGGCCCCTCACCCGGCTATTCCACCGTGCGAAGTGGTCCGCACGGTAGATTCGGCGCCCGATCCCCGACGGAAGGGTGGGTGTGGTGAGCGCCACGGACATCGCCGGCAGCGTCGCCCGGCAACTGGCGGAAGTCGAGCAGGTCAACGCCGAAGCGGTGCGGGCCGCGGCGGACCTGGTGCTGGGGGTGATCCGGGCCGACGCACTGGTCTACACCGCGGGGGCCGGGCACTCGCTGGCCGCGGTCGCCGAGACGTTCTACCGGGCCGGCGGCCTGGCCTGCGTCTACCCGCTCTACCACCCGGAGCTGCTCCCGCTGCACGGCGCGGTGTCCAGCACGCAGACCGAGCGGCGCAGCGGCCTGGCCGCGGAGGTGCTGGCCGAGCGCGCGCCGGAGCCGGACGACGTGCTGGTGGTGTTCTCGACGTCCGGGTCGAACCCGTACCCCGTCGAGCTGTGCATCGAGGCGCGCAAGCGGGGTGCGGCAGTCATCGCGGTGACGTCGCGGGCGTGCGTGGCCGCGGCGCCGCGGCGGTCGTCGAGCACGCTGGTCGAGCAGGGCACGGTGGTGCTGGACTCGCTGGTCATCCCCGGCGACGCGAGCTACCCGCCGGACGCCCCGCGCACCGCGCCGCTGTCCACTGTGGTCAACGCGTTCCTGTGGAACCTGGTGCTGGCCCAGGTTTACGACCGCGGGACGGCCGAGGGCCTCGACGTCCCGCTGTGGCGGAGCTCCAATGTGGAGGGTGGCGACGAGGCGAACGCCGCCCTGCTGGCGAAGTACGGCGAAATCGTCCCCCGCCTGCGGTAGTCCGTGCCGGGGTAGTTCGTGAACAAGCACCGGCCGGGCGCGTCTTGACGCCGCGTGCCCGGCCGTCCTAGCGTCGACATACCGACTGGTCGGTGCGGACCGGTCGCTCCCGGAGGAGGACCGATGGACGGTGCCACGACGACGGTGCACGGCGAGTGCGCGCCCGGCTTCGAGCCGGTGCGCGAAGCCTTCGAGGAGAACTTCCGCTCCCGCGGCGAACTGGGGGCCGCGTTCACCGCCATCCGGCACGGCGAAGTCGTGGTGGACCTGTGGGGCGGCTGGTCCGGACCGGAGCGCGCCCGGCCGTGGCAGCCGGACACGCTGGCCAACGTCTGGTCGACGACCAAGGGCATGACCGCGCTGTGCGCGCACAAGCTCGCCGACGCGGGCGAGCTCGACGTGGACGCGCCGGTCGCGAAGTACTGGCCGGAGTTCGCCGCGGCCGGGAAGGCGGAGATCCCGGTGCGGTGGCTGCTGTCGCACCGTTCCGGCGTCCCCGGGATCGGCGCGGACCGGCCGGTGCGCGTCGAGGAGCTGTACGACTGGGAGCTGATGACGTCGCTGTACGCGGCCCAGGAACCGTTGTACGAGCCCGGATCCGCGGGCGGCTACCACGCGCTGGCCTACGGCTGGCTCGTCGGCGAAGTCGTGCAGCGGATCGCCGGGCAGGGCATCCGGGAGTTCTTCGCCGAGCAGGTCGCCGGGCCGCTGGGCGCGGACTTCTCGATCGGCCTCCCCGCGGACGCCGACCTGGACCGCTGCGCGACCCTGGTCGACCCCGTCATGACCGAGGAGATGGCGAACGCGCTGGCCACGGCGTTCGCCGCCGCCGGTCCGGTCGCGCAGGCCGCCTTGATGAACCCGCTCGTCCAAGGCCACAACGCCAACGAACCGGCGTGGCGGCACGCGGTCATGCCGGCGTTGAACGGCCACGGCACGGCCCGCGCGATCGCGACGATCTACGGCGGCCTGGCCGACGGCACGCTGCTGTCCCCGGCGGGACTGGCCCGGGCGCGGGAAAGCCAGGGCAAGGAGATCGACGCGGTGCTCGGCCTCCCGAACGAGTGGGGCCTGGGCTTCTACCTCGGCAGCGACGCCCACGGCTTCGGCCCCAACCCCACGGCCTTCGGCCACGACGGCCTCGGCGGCTCAACCGGCGCCGCCGACCCGGAGAACGGCATCGCCTTCGGCTACACCCTCAACCAGCTGGGCCCCCTCATCCGCGACGACCCCCGCAAAATGGCCCTGGTCCAGGCCCTCTACGAATCCCTCCCCACCACCTGACCCGTACCCAGCCGGACGACACGCGTACCCCGACGGACGACACGCGTACCCAGGCGGACGACACGGCGCGGGACGGGCCCAAGGCCGTGTCGTCCATCCAGGTACGCGTGTCGTCCGTCCAGGTACGCGTGTCGTCCGCCTGGGTCAGGCCACGGCGGGTTCCTGGTCGGCGAACTGGGTTGCGTGGAGGGTTGCGTAGCGGCCGTTGGCCGCGAGGAGTTCGTCGTGGGTTCCGCGCTCGACGATTTCGCCGTGCTCCAGGACCAGGATCTGGTCGGCCGCGCGGACCGTCGACAACCGGTGGGCGATGACCAGGGCCGTGCGGCCGGCCAGTGCGTGCGTCAGGGCCTCGCCGACGGCGGCTTCGGACTCCGAATCCAGGTGCGCGGTCGCCTCGTCCAGGATGACGACCTTGGGCTGGGCCAGCAGGAGACGCGCGATCGTGAGCCGCTGGCGTTCGCCGCCGGAGAGGCGGTAGCCGCGCTCGCCCACCGTCGTGTCGAGGCCGTCGGGCAGCGCGTGCACCAGCTCGCCCAGCCGGGCTCGCTCCAGCGCTTCCCAGATCTCGTCGTCGGTGACGCCGGGGCGCGCGTACGCCAGGTTGGCGCGGATCGTGTCGTGGAAGAGGTGCCCGTCCTGCGTCACCACGCCGACGGTTTCCCGCAGCGAAGCGAAAGTCAGCTCCCGGACGTCCACATCGGACAGCCGCACCGAACCGGAGTCGACGTCGTAGAGCCGCGGCAGCAGCGAAGCGATCGTCGACTTCCCCGCGCCCGAGGACCCGACCAGCGCGACCATCTGCCCGGGCTCGGCCCGGAACGAGATCCCGTGCAGCACCTCTTCCCCGCCGCGGTGGTCGAGCGTGGCGACGTCCTCCAGCGACGCCAGCGAGTACCGGTCGGCGGCCGGGTACCCGAAGCGGACTCCCGCGAACTCGACGGAGACGCCCCCGGTGACGGAAAGCGCACGCGCGGCCGGCTTCTCCTTGATCATCGGCTCCAGGTCGAGCACCTCGAAGACCCGCTCGAACGACACGAGTGCCGTCATGACGTCGACGCGGACGTTGGCCAGCGCGGTCAGCGGCGCGTAGAGCCGGGTCAGCAGCAGCGCCAGCGCGACGACGGTGCCCGGCGCGAGCTTGCCGGTCAGCGCGAGGTAACCGCCGAGGCCGTAGACGAGCGCCTGCGCCAACGCCGAAACCAGGGTCAGGCTGGTCATGAACCAGCGGGTCAGCATCGCGGTCCGGACGCCGATGTCCCGCACGCGCCCGGCGCGCACCCCGAAGTCGTCCGCTTCCTGCACCGGCCGGCCGAACAGCTTCACCAGCGTCGCGCCCGGCGCGGAGAACCGCTCGGTCATCTGCGTGGTCATCCCGGCGTTGAGGTCCGCGGCTTCCCGCTGCAGCCCGGCCATCCGGCGGCCGAGCCGGCGCGCGGGGACGACGAAGATCGGCAGCAGCACCAGCGCGATCAGGGTGACCTGCCACGACAGCGTGAGCATGACGGCCAGCGAAAGCGCGAGCTGGATGACGTTCGTGACCAGCCCCGACAGCGTCGCGGTGAACGTCCGCTGCGCGCCGATGACGTCGTTGTTGAGCCGCGAGACCAGCGCGCCGGTGCGGGTGCGGGTGAAGAACGCGATCGGCATGCGCTGGACGTGCTCGAAGACCGCGCGCCGCAGGTCGTAGATGATGCCCTCGCCGATGCGCGCGGACTGCCACCGCTCGATCAGGCCGAACCCGGCGTCGGCGACGGCCAGCGCGGCGATCACCACGGCGAGCCACACGACCACCGAGACGTCGTGACCGCCGACGATCGCGTCGACCACCTTGCCCGCCAGCACCGGCGTCGACACGGCGAGAACGGCCGAGACGACGGTCAGCACGAGGAAGGCCAGCAGGCGCCGCCAATGCGGCCGGGCGAAGCGCGCGACGCGCTTGAGCGTCCCGCGCGTGAGCGCCTTCGGGGTGTCGCCGGCGCGCATCGCCGAGCTCCACAGCCCCCACATGTTGTCCACGGGAAACCCCCAGGATCAGAAACCTCTACTTTAGCTGAGGTTTTCGCCGGATATGACCTGGACAACGCCCTCGCTGTCCGTTTGCTTCCCGAGATCGTTCACTCCGCGCGAACGACCTGGTGCAGGGCGGCGCGCAGCCGCTCGGCGTCGTCGGCCGACAGCGGTTCCAGCAGGAGCGCCTCGGCCTGCCGCGTGACTTCCGCCCCCGCCTCGCGGACCCGCTCCCCCTCGGGAGTCAGCAGCACGAGGCGCTTGCGCCGGTCGCCCGGCGCGACCTCGCGCCGGACCAGGCCTTTGGCCTCCAGTTCGTCGACGAGCGCGACCATCGTCGTCCGGTCGACACCGAGCCGGGCCGCGCCGTCCTGCTGCGACCGCGCCGGCCCGTCGCCGAAGAGCATGAGCAGCGCGAGCTGCCGCCCGGTGACGCCGAGCGGGGCGTACAGCGGCTCGGCCAGCTCGGCCAGCCGCAGCTGGGCGTGCTTGAGCAGGTAGCCGAGCCGCTGGGTCACGGCGAGGGGCGCGCTGGACATGCGCAGACCCTACACCTACGCTGATCGTCAGTATCGCTGATGATTTTACTAGCTGATGATCAGGAGTTCCCGTGACCACCGTCGGGCTCAAACCACCCCAGCAGCACATCGGCATCGCCGCGCTCCGCGAGATCTGGGCGATCGCCGACGACGCCGGCTTCGACGGCTGCTGGGTGTTCGACCACCTCGTCCCGATGGGCCCCGATCGCACCGGGGACATCTTCGACGGCTGGAGCCTGCTGGCCGCGATGGCCGAAGCGACGAAGCGGGTGCGGATCGGCTGCCTGGTCTCCGGCAACACCAACCGGCACCCGGGCACCTTCGCCAAGATCGCCGTGACCGTCGACCACCTCTCCGGCGGCCGGCTCGACGTCGGCCTCGGCGCGGGCGGCGACACCCTGACCGACGCGATGATGGGCACGCCCACGCCGCCCGCGGCGGAACGCGTGGAAAGACTGGCCGAAACCTGCGAAATCCTCCGTCTCCTGTGGACCGAACCGGTCACCGACCACGAAGGCCGCTATTACCACCTGACCGGCGCAATCAGCGATCCGAAGCCGCTGCAACGACCGAAACCCCCGCTGTGGCTGGGCAGCAGCGGCGAAAAGCGCGGTCTCCGCATTGTCGCCGAGCACGCCGACGTCTGGCTCAGCGCAGCCCTTCCCGGAACGGAAATCGCCGAGCTGCAACGGCTTTCCCGCGTCCTGGACGAGCATTGCGCGGCCGTGGGGCGTGATCCGGCGACCGTCCGCCGCGCCGTGCAGTTCCGGCTGCCGTCCGACGCGGACAGCGCCCTGCGTCTCACGCAGAGCTACCTCGAGGCCGGCTTCACCGAACTGGTGCTGATGCCCACCGGCCTCGACGACGTCGTCGAGGCCTCCGAAGCGGCCGCGAAGCTGCTGCCTCGCCTGCGCGACGTCGGCTGAACCGGGCGGCGGCCCCCTCGGTAGCCTGGCGACGTGGGAACGGAGGTGGGCCAGGCGCCCGCATGGCGGCGCGCGGCCCGGCTCTTCACGGCGCCGTCGCGCACCGGAGAGGCCGCCCCCCTGCGCTGGGACCTGGGGTTCTACCTGGCCTGCCTGGCTTTCGCGCTGCCGACGGCGCTGCTGTCGGAGTTCTACGGCTACCGCGTCTGGGGCAACTTCGCGACGGTCGCGTACGGCCTCGGCGCGGCGCACAGCGGCTACCTGCTGCTGTCCGCACGAAGCGGGCGTACGCCGCGCGGCGTAGCCGGTTCACGCTGGTGTGGCATTGCCGCGGTCGCGCTGTTGGCGATGATCCTCCCGTTGGCGCTTCTGGTGATCCGGCGACTGACCGGAGTGGACTGGCTGATCACGCCGGTCTCGTGGGCCGCGCAGCCCGAGGTCTGGGTGATCGAGCGGTCCGCGGATCTGCTGCTGCACCACGGAACCCCGTACGTCGACGTCACCGCGCTCGGCCGGCCGCCCGTGGTAAACGATTACACGCCCTACGGCCCGGTGATGGCGGTCTTCGGGCTGCCGCGGGCACTGTTCGGCGGCACGCCGCTGACCGACGCGCTCACCGACGCCCGCTGGATGTTCGCCCTCGCCGCCTGCGCGTGCGTGCTGGGCACGGTGAAGCTGCTGAAGTGGCCTCGGGTGCCGGTCGGCGCCGCGCAGCTCGCGCTGGCCTGCCCGCTCACCGCGCTCACCTGGGCCGTGGCCGGCCCGGACCTGGCGATCGTCGGCCTGCTGGTGCTCAGCTGCGCGCTCGCGGCCACCGGGCGGGTCGCCTGGTCGGGGCTGGTGCTGGCGCTGGTCGTCAGCGCGAAGCTCATCGTCGCGCCCGCGGCCGCGGTGCTGGCGGTGCTCGTGCTGGTCCGCCGCCGCTCGGTTCGCCACGGCTCGGTTCGCCACGAGAACGGGCTCGACTGGCCGGCACTCGGCCGGTTCGCGGCGGCACTGGTGGCCACGACGGCCGCCCTGCACCTGCCGGTGTACCTGGTGGATCCGGCGGCGTTCGTCGAGCACGTCGTCCGGTTTCCGCTCGGGATGGGCGTGGTGCGGTCGCCCGCGGCCAGCCCGCTGCCGGGCCACCTGATCGCCGAGACCGGCCCGGTCGGCCAGGTGGCGGCGTTCGTGCTCGTCGGCGCCGCGGCCGTGGCCATGGTGGTCTGGCTGGTGCGCCGGCCCCCCGCGAACGGCTCCGGCGCACTGCTGCGCACCGCCGTCGGACTCGGCGCGTTGATCCTGCTCACCCCGGCCACCCGGTACGGCTACCTGGTGTACCCGCTGGTCCTGCTCGGGGCCCACCTGGCGTTCCGCGTGGCCGAAGTTCCCGCTGCGCCCCCCGCGCAGCAGTCCGCGACTACTTCTTCTTGACCCTGGTGGCCCCGCCACGCCCCCGCAGCTGGACACCGGACTCCGACAGCACCCGGTGGACGAACCCGTAGGACCGCCCCGTGGACTCCGCGAGCGCCCGGATGCTCGAGCCCTTCTCGTATTTCTTCTTCAGGTCAGCGGCCAGCTTGTCGCGCGTGTTGCCGGTGATCCGCGCGCCTTTCTTGAGATCAGCCACGTCGATCGCCTTCCCGCCGAGAGTGTTCTGGGCCACATATCGGCCCCTGCCGGGGCAATGATCGAACACTGAGCGCCGGAATGCCAGACGACAGACGTGAAACAGCCGAAATTGCGATCACATTGGGCCATTCCAGTGCTCTACGGCGAGTGATCTTGCACCCGAATGGACGCACGGCTCACGCGAGCTGGACAAGTTCGAGGTAGTCCGCCGACCAGTGATCTTCGGTCCCGTCGGGTAGCAGGATGACCCGTTCGGGCTCCAGCGCCTCGACCGCGCCGGGATCGTGCGTCACCAGGACGACGGCGCCGGCGAAGCTGCGCAAGGCGTCCAGGACCTGGGCCCGGCTGGCCGGGTCGAGGTTGTTGGTCGGCTCGTCGAGGAGCAACACGTTGGCAGCGCTGGAGACCAGGCCCGCCAGCGCGAGCCGGGTCTTCTCGCCACCGGAAAGCGTGCCTGCCGGCTGGTCGAGTTGTTCGCCGGTGAACAGGAACGAGCCCAGCAGGTTCCGCAACTCCTGCGCGCCGGTGTCCGGAGCGAGATGTCGGATGTTTTCCCACACCGACGCATCATGATCAAGAGTTTCGTGTTCCTGTGCGTAATACCCCAAACGCAATCCGTGACCCGGAACGACCGATCCGGTGTCCTGGGTTTCCATTCCGCCGAGCAGCCGGAGCAAAGTCGTCTTTCCCGCGCCGTTCAGCCCGAGTACGACCACCTTCGAACCGCGGTCGATGGCGAGATCGACGCCGGTGAAGATTTCCAGCGAGCCGTAGGACTTCGAGAGGCCCTCGGCGGTGAGCGGGGTGCGGCCGCAGGGCGCGGGCTCCGGGAACTTGATCCGGGCGACCTTGTCGGCGTGGCGAGTGTCCTCGAGGGAGGACAGCATCTGCTCCGCGCGGCGCGCCATGTTCTTGGCCGCCACGGCCTTCGTCGCCTTCGCCCCGAGCTTCGCGGCCTGCTGCTGCAGCGCCGACGCCTTCTTCTCGGCGTTGGCGCGTTCGCGGCGGCGGCGCTTCTCGTCGGTGGCGCGCGCGTCGAGGTAGCGCTGCCAGCCCATGTTGTACAGGTCGAGCTCGGCGCGGGTGGCGTCGAGGAACCACACCTTGTTGACCACGTCGGCCAGCAGCTCGACGTCGTGGCTGATCACGACCAGGCCGCCGTCGTGCTGCTTGAGGAAGCCGCGCAGCCAGTTGATGGAGTCGGCGTCGAGGTGGTTGGTCGGCTCGTCGAGCAGCAGGATCGTCTCGGACTTGCCGCCGGCGCCGGCTTCGGCCGCGGCGAACAGGATCCGGGCCAGCTCGACGCGGCGGCGCTGGCCACCGGAAAGCGTGCCCAGCGTCTGCGCGAGGACGCGGTCGGCGAGGCCCAGGTTCGAGCAGATCCGCGCGGCCTCGCTCTCCGCGGCGTACCCGCCGAGGGAAGCGAAGCGTTCTTCGAGCCGGGCGTAGCGGTTGATGGCCTTGTCGCGCGCGGCCTCGTCGACGAGCTCGGCCATCGAGGCCTGCGCCTTTTCCATGTCGCGCATCAGCTTGTCCAGACCACGCGCGGAGAGCACGCGGTCCTTCGCCGTGACCGACAGATCGCCTTCGCGCGGGTCCTGCGGCAGGTAGCCGAGCTCGCCGGTGCGGCGGACCTCGCCCGCATGCGGCTCGCCTTCGCCGGCGAGGACCTTCAGCGAGGTGGTCTTGCCCGCGCCGTTGCGGCCGACGAGGCCGATGCGGTCGCCGGGCTGGATGCGGAGGGTGACGCCGTCGAGCAGGATGCGCGAGCCCGCGCGCAGCTCGAGGCCGGTGGCCGTGATCAAGGGAACTCCCGTGGAAAGGGGGCGTACGGAGGACAGCGTCGGGCGGCCGCTCGGGGCCGCGGCGTCACTCCAGCTGGATATCCACAAAGCCCAGTGTACGGGCCGCGGTCCAGCGGATTTTCCGGACGTGTGCGGTCTCACCCGTCGCGCAGCGTGACCTGCACGGACAGCGCGCGGACGGCGGCTTCCTCGAGCACGGCCCGGCTCGGTTCGCCGACGTCCAGCACGCGCGGTTCCGCACGGGAGAACAACGGAGCCAGCCGGCGGTCCTCGCGCAGCTCGTCGAGGGCCCGCCGGTCGCCGGCGAGCACCACGGCATCCACTTCGGACAGCCGGGGCAAGAGCACTTCGAAGACGTCCTTCGCCGCGTCCTGGAGCGCGTGCCGGGCCTGTCCCGCGCGACGCCGGGCGAAGCGCTGCTGTGACCAGCCGCCCGCGGCGGACCGGCCCTGCACGAGGTGCCGGTCGGTGCGCGAGACCTCGATCCGGCCGTCCCGCGCGATGCCGACGCTGTGGCCGCCCTTCCGCACCAGCACGAGCGCGATGCGCCGGGGCGCCAGCGCGTGGGCCACGAGGGTGTCGAGGGAAGGTTCCTCGAGCGGTCCGAAAGGGACAGTGGCGGTCGCGGAGGTGCCGTCGGCCGCGGTCACGCGGACCTCGTGCGCCGTTCCCGCGGTCGCCGTGATCCCGCCGTGCCGCTCGGCGAACCGCGCGAAGAACCCCGCCAGCCGCTCGGGCGGCACCTCGACCGCGCGCCCGCCGCCCGCGACTTCCCGTGGCTTCACGGGAGAAACGGTACGGGGCCGCCGCGATCGCCGCGACGGCCCCGTATCGGTATCAGTGCGTTACAGCGGGTGCACCGGGCCGTTGTTCGTCACGCTCCGCACGTTCGACGGCGCGCCGGCCGCCGGGGGCTGCACGAACCCGTTGATGTGCAGCGCGACCGAACGGATCGAGCCGACGTCGCCGCCCGCCGCGTCCACCACGCCGAACGTCCACGTGCCGTCGGCCGCCGCGCCGGCGAGGTTGCCGGTCAGGGCCTGCGTGGGCCGCCAGGAGCCGGTGAACGGGGCGTTCGCCGAGGTCACCGTGCTGAACGCGGTCGCCGCGTTGTCGGCGAAGACGACTTGGCACAGGTTCTTGCCCGAGCCGCCGTTGCGCTGGAACACCGTCGCCTTCGCTCCCGAAGGCGACGTCAGCGTGCCGACCAGGTCACCGACGTACGAGTGGTTGAGCCCCACCGTCGTCGAGGTCGGGTCGGTGCTGCACGTGGTGCCGTCCAAGGAGAACGTCACCTTCGACGCGCGGCCGACCCCGGTGACCGGGATGGTCACCGACGCGCCGACCGGGCTGTTGTCCGGGATGGCCACCGGCTCGCCGGCGTAGGCGAAGTCCTGCGCGACCGGCGACGGGGTGCCGACCGGAATCGAGAAGGACGTCGTCGTCGGCGAGTGCGCACCGGCGAAGGTGACGCGGGCGTTCAGCACCACCGGCACGCCGAGCTGCTGGCTCGCCGGGACGGTGATGGTGAAGTCGTTCACGCCCGTCTGTCCCGGGCTGATGGTGCCGTAGGACTTCGAGCGGGGCGCCACGGTGACGCCCGGCGTCGGGCTGGTGAGCACGACGCTGGTGGACACCGCGGTGCCGTCACCGTCGTTGGTCACCGGCAGCGTCACCTTGGCGGTGTCGCCCGGGTCGAGCGCCGAGCCGCCGTCGGCCGGGGTGACCGTCGGCTGCTTGGCCACCGCGAGGGGCTGCGGGCTGGCGCCGGTGTAGGCCAGCACCTTGTCCGCGAGGATGACGCCGGACCCGGTGAAGTTGTCGCGACCCGGGGTTTCGATGTCGACCGCGGTGTTGATCAGCGCTTCACGTACGTCCGCGGGCGGCAGGCCCGGGTTGCCGGACAGCACGAGTGCGGCGATCGCGGCCGCGTGCGGAGCGGCGGCCGAGGTGCCGAAGAACGGGCTGAACCCGGTCACGCTGGTCTGCACGCCGTCGGCCGCGGTGATCTCCGGCTTGTTCCGGACCTCGCCGCCGGTCGAGGAGACGTTGCCCGGGGTGATCGGCGTGCCGTTCGCCTCGTAGAACACGCGCCGCGGACCGTCGGAGGTGAACCGCTCGGCCTTGGTGGCGCCGCTGAACGAGCCCGGGAACGGGCCCGCCGGGTTGGCCGGGTCACCCGGCTCGAGGGCCCGGCCGAACGCCTTGGCCGCCGGAGCCGCCGCGACGCTGAAGGCGTTCCGCGTGGCCGAGTGGCCGACCGTCACGCCCGGGGTGTTGTACGCCTTGAGCCCGTCCGCCGAGTCGGAAAACCGGCCGCGCAGCGCCGAAAGCGACAGGTAGCGGTTCGCCCCGGAGAACTTCACGACGGCCAGGCGCAGCCCGGTACCGCCGAACGCGGGCGTCCGCAGGATCTCGTACGGGTCCTGCGTGCCGTCCTGGACGTTCTGGCTGAAGCTGACCACCGCGCCCGTGGCGTCGAGCAGGTAGAGGTCGTAGTCGTTCGCGGACGCGCCGAGTGGGTCCGACCAGTGCAGCGTCACCGGGACGCCGGCCGAGGACGCGTTCGAGATCGGTTCGTAGATCTGGTTGCCCGCCGCGCCGGCGAAGTTGTGCGCGGTGCCGGCGAACTTGCCGACCGACTTGCCGGAGTCGGCGAAGTCGCCTTCCCAGTGCGCCGCGGTGCCGCTGGCGACGTTGCCTTCGTTGCCCGCGGAGGAGAAGTACAGCGCGCCGTCGGCGGTCACGTCGTTCACGGCCTGGGCGATGATCCAGTCCTGGAACGGCGATTCCTTGAAGTAGATCACGTCGTCGACGATGACGTCGCAGTGCGACTCGAAGCGCAGCTTGCGGATGTTGTCCGCGAAGCTGGCGTCGGAGTTGAACGCCGAGGCGAAGCCGAGCGCGGCGCGGGGCGCGAGGTCGTGGATGATCTCGAGCATCGCGGTGCCCTCGTCGCCGTCGCCCTCCTGCCCGGCGATGACGTCGACGTCCGGCGGGAGTTCACCCTTGGCCTGCGAAGCGGCCAGGGAGTCGACGCCGTCGGACAGGGCGCACGCCTTGACGCCGACACCGGTGACGCCGAACTGCTGGCGGGCGAGGTCGGCGTTGTGTGCCCGGTCGCCTTCGCTGACCAGCGGCGCGGCCGCGACGGCACTGCGCTGCGACTTGGCGCTGACGGCCTTTTGCAGTTCGCCGGCGATGCGGTCGGCCTTCTGCTGCTTGGTTTCGGCTTTGGTTCCGGACTTACCCGGCGTCGTCGCCGGCGTGGCCAGTTCCCGGGCGGTCATCGCCTGGTCGGCCTGTTCGACGCGCTTGACGTCGCCGCGCGCGGCGATCTCGCCGACCTTGTCCAGCGGCACTTCGGCGCGGACGCTGCCGTAGCGGTCGGACACCGCGCGGATGCCGGCCCCGGCCTTGGTGAGCCCGGCGAGCAGGTCCGGCGAGACCTTGCTCGCGCGGATGTCGACCAAGACGGTCCCGGCCGGGGAGACGGCGGCCTCGGATTGCAGTGCGGTCAGCTGCTTCCCCACGCCCTTGGCGGCGACGAGCAGCTTGCTGTCCAATTTGGACTCAGCGGCGGTGCGGCCCGCCTTGACCGCCTGCAGGGCGGCGATTTGCTGTTGCGCGGTTTCACTGAACGCGTCCGGGCCGGACGCGGGTGCGGCCCCCGCAACAGGCGGGGAAACCAGGCCGAGCGCGGCGAGCAGTGCCGCGGCTCCGGCGGTGAGCACAGTGGATCTCGATCTGTTGGAACGGGTACGGCGCACGGGCGCCCTCCGATTCTCCAGGCGCGTGCCCCGACTCACGCTGACCGACGCCGGTGATCACCGGCAGGATCCAGTCAAGTACCGCGAGTTCTCCGTAAACATCAGCCGTTCGAGTGACAAAGGACGGATAATTTCCCGAATGGGCCGGATGACGTAGGCCGTTCAGCGCAGCGGTGAACCGGTCACCGGACACGCACCGGACAAATGATCGACTCACCGCCGTCCGCAAGGGGCGACCACGGACTGCGATGTCCACAAGCAACTCGCCGGACCGTGCAACCGGCGGAGCCACGCGGAAAATCCGTTACCGCGCGCGAGTTACGTTTCCGATCACGCAAGACCCGGCCCGGATCACGCGAACCGACCCTCCGAGTACGCGAGTCGTCCGTCCAGGCACGCGAGTCGTCCGTCCAGGCACGCGAGTCGTCCGTCCAGGCACGCGAGTCGTCCGTCCAGGCACGCGAGTCGTCCG